>CALMPZ010000470.1 GCA_937871645.1 uncultured Polymorphobacter sp. | reverse complement strand
ATCCTTGCCGGCGGCGGGCTTGCCAACGGGCTGATCGCGCTGCGGCTGGCGGCGGTGCGCCCTGATTTGCGCGTCGCGATTGTCGAGGCGGCGGAGACCATCGGCGGCAACCACACCTGGTCGAGCTTCGGCAGCGACATCGATAAGGGCGCTCACGGCTGGACGGCGCCGCTGACCGAACACCGCTGGGACGATTATGGCGTGCGCTTCCCGACGCGGTCGCGGCAGCTGGCGGCGGGCTATGGCAGCGCGACGTCGGAACGGCTCGACGCGGCGGTGCGCGCGGCTTTGCCGCAGGGTTGCGTGCTGACCGGCGTGGCGGTGGCGGCACTGTCGCCGACCAGTGTGACGCTGGCGAACGGTACGGTGCTCAACGCCGCCGCGGTCATCGACGGGCGCGGGCAGGGGCCGACGGCGGCGCTCGACCTGCGCTGGCAGAAGTTCATCGGCATCGAGTTCGAACTGGCGGCCGATCATGGCCTGACGGGGCCGATTATCATGGACGCGACGGTGCCGCAGCTCGACGGCTACCGCTTCGTCTATACGCTGCCCCTCGGGCCGCGCCGCGTGCTGATCGAGGATACCTATTACAGCGACGGCGCCGAGCTCGCCCCCGAAGCACTGCGCGCGCGGTTGCGTGCCTATGCCGCCGAGCAAGGCTGGCAGGTCGTGCGCGAGCTGCGCGAGGAGGCCGGAATATTGCCGATCGCGCTGGGTGGCGACATCGAAGCGCTGTGGGACGAAGGCGAACCCGGCGTGCCGCGCGTCGGCTTGCGCGCCGCGCTGTTCCACCCGACCACCGGCTACAGCTTCCCCGATGCGGTGCGCACCGCCGAGCTGGTCGCCAGCCTGCCCGACCTGTCGGCGCCGGCGCTTTACGCGGCGCTGCGACAACACAGCACCTCGACGTGGCGCGCGCGTGGATTCTATCGGATGCTCAACAAGATGCTGTTCATCGCCGCCGATCCCGACCAGCGCTACAAGGTGTTGCAACGCTTTTACGGGCTCGACGCTTCGCTCATCAGCCGATTCTACGCCGGCCAGTCGACGTTTGCCGACAAGGTCCGGGTATTGTCGGGAAAACCGCCGGTGCCGATCGGGCGCGCGCTGTCGGCGATCCTTGCCCCCCGCCAAGTTACACCCAGGAAAGTGGACGCATGACACAACGTACGGCAGCCGTCATCGGCAGCGGCTTCGGTGGGCTGGCCCTCGCCATCCGGCTGCAATCGGCGGGCATCCAGACGACGCTGATCGAAGGCCGCGAAAAGCCCGGCGGCCGCGCCTATGTCTGGGAAGACAAGGGCTTCAAGTTCGACGCCGGGCCGACGGTCATCACCGACCCATCGTGCCTTGAGGAGCTGTTCGAGCTGTCGGAGCGCAAGCTGTCGGACTATGTCGAGCTGCTGCCGGTCACGCCGTTCTACCGGCTGATCTGGAGCGACGGCACGGTGTTCGATTATTCGAACGACGACGCGTCGCTGTTCGCGCAGATCGAAGCCAAGAGCCCCGACGATGTCGCGGGCTACAAGCGCTTCCTGGCGTACTCGGAAAACGTCTTCCGCGAAGGCTACCGCAAGCTCGGCCATGTCGCGTTTCTCGACTTCAAGTCGATGCTCAAGGCTGCACCGGCGATGGTGCGCTACGAGGCGTATCGCTCGGTCTATTCGATCGTCGCGCGCTACATCAAGGACCCGCAGCTGCGCGAGGCGTTCAGCTTCCATTCGCTGCTGGTCGGCGGCAATCCGTTCAAGACCAGCGCGCTCTATGCGCTGATCCACGCGCTCGAAAAGAAGTGGGGCGTGTGGTTCCCGCGCGGCGGCACGCACGCGCTGATCCGCGGCATGGTGAAATTGTTCGAAGACCTTGGCGGCACCTTCAAGATCGGCTCGCCGGTGACATCGATCGACACCGAAGGCAACCGCGTCGCCGGCGTGACGACGGCTGACGGCTGGTCGGGCAGCTTCGACATGGTCGCGTCGAACGCCGACATCGTCCACACCTACCGCGACCTGCTCGCCGAGCATCCGCGCGGCGCGATTGCGACGCAGGCGGTCACCGCCAAGAGCTTCTCGCCGTCGCTGTTCGTCGTCTATTTCGGGCTCAACAAGACGTATCCCGACATCAAGCACCACACGATCCTGTTCGGGCCGCGCTACCGCGAACTGCTCAAGGACATTTACGATCACGGCGTGGTGGCGGACGATTTCTCGATCTACCTGCACCACCCGACCGCGACCGATCCGGCGATGGCGCCCGAAGGCTGCAGCGGTTTCTATGCGCTGTCGCCGGTGCCGCATCAGGGCAAATTCAAGGGCGACTGGGAGGCATTGGCGCCGATCTACGCCGACCGCATCCTCGATTATCTCGAGGCGCGGCTGATCCCGGGCTTGCGCGAGAATCTGGTGACGATGCGGACGTTCAGCCCGCAGGACTTCTCGACCGAACTCAACGCGCACATGGGCTCGGCATTCAGCCTTGAACCGGTGCTGTGGCAGAGCGCCTATTTCCGCACGCACAACCGCGATGACGCGCTGCCCAACCTGTATTTCGTCGGCGCCGGCACGCATCCGGGCGCGGGGATTCCGGGGGTTGTCGGCTCGGCGAAGGCGACGGCGCTGCTGATGCTCGACGGCGAAGGCGGGGCTGCCGCCGACCGCAGCGGCGGCATCGGCCACAACAGCGCCAGCGCCGCCTGATGCAGTACTTCCCTCTCCCCTTGCGGGAGAGGGC
>CALMPZ010000469.1 GCA_937871645.1 uncultured Polymorphobacter sp. | reverse complement strand
GGGAAACGCTGCGGGATGCCCTTGGCGTGGATGGCGATCATCGAGAAACTGCGCGGCGCGAACGGATCGCCGAGGATTTCGACGACGCGCGCATGCTGGCGCGGCGGCCGCCCCGACGGCTCGGCAAGCACCAGATCGCCGATCTGCGCCCCGCCGGCGTCGAGCACCGCAAGGTCGCTGCGCGCACGCTTGTCGACCGGCACCAGCCGGATGCCGCCAGCCTCGCGGCGCAGGATGCCGAGCACGAATTCATCGGTCTTCGCCAGCGTCTTCATCGGGAAGGCCCGGTAGCCGCTGCCCGCCTCCTCGATGCGCGCCAGCACGCGGTCGTTGACGCCCAGCGCGGCATGGCGCGCGCCCTTCGCCGGCCGCCGCTCGCTGATGCGAACGCGCGGCGGCGGTGTCGGCTGGCTCCAATTGTCGGGCACGCCGACAGCGCCGTCATCGCCGGCCTCGATCACCCGCAACACCGCGACCTTGGGCAGCCCGCCGCCCTTGTGCACCGTTCGCCCTGCCCCGACCTCAAGCTGCCCGGCGTCGGCCATGTCCTTGAGCAACGCCTTCAACGCAATTTTGTCGGCGCCGTGCAACCCGAACGCCTTGGCAATGTCGCGCTTGCCCACCGCCGACGGGGTGCGCGCGATGAAATCGAGCACCTGGTCGGGGGTCGGCAGGCCGGTGGGATATGATTTGCGATGCATGCCGCGTTATGCGCGAAATTGCGGGGGACGAACAGGGCCTCCGGCGGGCAGGCCTGAGGCCTGCACCCATTTGAAGAAGAGCACCGTCATCCCGGCGAAAGCCGGGACCCAGTCGTCGACGCGGGCGCTTGCTTCACCGACTGGGTCCCGGCTTTCGCCGGGATGACCGTGGATTTTTTAGGTGCTCAGCGCGCCATCAACGCGGCAACTTCCTTGACCAGTTTCGCCGCCACGATGGCGGTCATGCCGTTCACATCGCGGGCGGGGTTGTATTCGACGATGTCGGCGCCGACGACCGGCACTTCGATGCGTTGCAGCACGTCGAGCAATTGGCGCACCGACAGCCCGCCAGGTTCGTGGTGCGACACGCCGGGCGCAAACGCCGGGTCGAGGCCGTCGAGATCGATCGATATGTAGAGCGGGCCGTCGAGGCGCGGCACTGCCGACACGCTGAAATCGCGCATTGGCACAACTTCCACACCGAATCGCGCTGCCTGCGCGCGCTGGTGGGCGTTGGCGGTGCGGATGCCGATTTGCACCAGCCGCTTGGCGTGGCCGGCCTCCATGATGCGCGCGAACGGGCTGGCGTGGCTGCGCGGATTGGCTTCGAAATCGTCGTAGAGGTCGGGATGCGCATCGATGTGGAGGATGGTCAGCGGGCCGTGCACGGCCGCCAGCGCGGCCACCACCGGGAAAGTCACCGCATGGTCGCCGCCGAGCAGCAGCGGCACGCACCCGCGTGCGGTCGCGGCGGTGACAGCGGCAGCGATCGCCGCGTCATCGGCGGCGTTATCGGCGATGCGGTTGGCGAGCGGCAGGTCGCCGCCATCTTCGATGACGATCTCGCGGCCCAGTTCGAAGCCGTTTTCCGCCGCACTGTTGCCGTGCGGCGAAAACAGTGCCGCACGAATCAGCGCGGGTGCCGCGGCGGCGCCGCGCAGGAAGCTGCTGTTGGCGTCGCTCGGCAGCCCGATCAGCGCGATCCGGCTCATGCGGCGGGCTTGGCGGCTTTCTTGGCCGGGGCCTTTTTCTTTGCAGCGGGCTTTTTGGCGGCGGGCTTCTTGACCGCTGCCTTCTTGACCACCTTGCGCTTGCCCTTCGCCGGGCCGGCGGCCGCACGTGCGTCGATCAGCGCGGCGGCTTCGTCGAGCGTCAGCGCGAGCCCATCGCTGCCCTTGGGGACATTGGCGTTGGTCGTGCCGTCGGTGATGTATGGCCCGAAGCGCCCCGACATCAGCTTGATGGGTGCGCCCGACACCGGATGTGCACCCAGTTCAAGCAGCGCCGACGGGGCGTTGCGGGCGCGGCCCGGGTTGGCGGCGGCTTCGGCGAGCTTGACGACGGCGGTGTTCATGCCGGTTTCAAAGACTTCGGCGGTCGAGGCCAGCCGCGCATATTTGCCGGCGTGCGCCAGATACGGCCCGTAGCGGCCGATGCTCGCGGTGATCTTGTCGCCGGTTTCAGGGTGCAGGCCGATTTCGCGCGGCAGCGACAGCAGCTTGAGCGCCATGTCGATATCGTCCGGCCCGGCGACGGTGACGTCCTTGGGGATCGACGCGCGCGGCGGCTTGGGGTCGCCCTTGGCGCCGTCCTCGCCGCGTTGCAGATAGGCGCCGAAGCGTCCCGAGCGCAGCGTGATCTTCTCGCCGGTCACCGGATCGATGCCGATGTCGACCGGGCCGCTGGTCGCGCCACCCGAATCGGCATTTTCGCCGAACTGGCGCGTGTAGCGGCATTCGGGATAGTTCGAGCAGCTGATGAACGCGCCGAACTTGCCGGTGCGCATCGACAGCCGGCCATTGCCGCAGGTCGGGCAGGCGCGCGGATCGCTGCCGTCGGCCTTGGGCGGGAACAGGAAGTCGCCAAGGAATTCATCGAGCGCCACCGTCACATCGGACGGGCGCAGCTCGAGGATTTCCTTGGTCTTGGGCTCGAAGTCCTTCCAGAATTCGGCGAGCACGGTCTTGTAGGCGAGGCTGCCCGCCGACACGTCATCGAGCCGCGTTTCAAGGTCGGCGGTGAAGTCGTAGCTGACGTATTTCTCGAAGAAGCGTTCGAGGAACGCCGTGACCAGCCGGCCCTTTTCCTCGGCATGGAAACGGTTCTTTTCGATGCGGACATAGGCGCGGTCGCGCAACGTCTGCAGAATCGACGCATAGGTCGACGGCCGACCGATGCCGAGTTCTTCGAGGCGCTTGACCAGCGAGGCTTCGGAAAAGCGCGGCGGCGGCTCGGTGAAATGCTGGTCGGCGGTGGCTTCCTTGACCTGTGCCGTCTCACCCTGCGTCAGACGCGGCAGGCGGCGGCTGTCGTCTTCGGTCTCGTCGCCCTTACGGACGTCCTCGACCGTCTCGGTATAGACCGCGAGGAAACCGGGGCTGAGCACGACCTGGCCGGTGGCGCGCAGCTGCGTCTTGCCGTCGCTCGCCGCGAGATCGACCGCGGTGCGTTCCATGCGCGCGCTCGCCATCTGGCTGGCGATGGTGCGCTTCCAGATCAGTTCGTACAGCTTGCCGTTGTCGCTGCTGCCGTGGTGCGCCTTGGCGAGGTCGGTCGGGCGGATCGCCTCATGGGCTTCCTGCGCGTTCTTCGCCTTGGTGGTGTAGATGCGCGGTTTTTCGGGCAGCACATCGGGGCCGGCACCGAAGGTCTTGGCGATCATGTCGCGCGCGGCAGCAATGGCCTCGCCCGCCATCTGGACGCCGTCGGTCCTCATATAGGTGATGGCGCCCTCTTCGTAGAGCGCCTGGGCGACGCGCATCGTGTGGCTGGCGGTGAAGCCGAGCTTGCGCGACGCTTCCTGCTGCAACGTCGAGGTGGTGAACGGCGGGAACGGGTTGCGCGTCGCCGGCTTGGTTTCGACGGCGCTGATCTTGTAGACACCGGCCTGCACATCGGCCTGCGCACGGCGGGCATCCTGTTCATTGTTCAAGTCGAACTGCGTCAGCTTCTTGCCGTTCCAGAACGACAGCCGCGCGCTGAACGGGCTGCCACCGGCCGAGACCATATCGGCTTCGACGGTCCAGTATTCGCGGTTGATGAACGATTCGATTTCGCGCTCGCGGTCGACGACCAGCCGCAGCGCCACCGATTGCACGCGGCCCGCCGACTTGGCGCCGGGCAGCTTGCGCCACAGCACCGGCGACAGGTTGAAGCCGACGAGATAGTCGAGCGCGCGGCGCGCCAGATAGGCATCGACCAGATCCATGTCGATATCGCGGGGCTTTTCCATCGCCGCGAGGATTGCCGACTTGGTAATCTCGTTGAAGGTGACGCGCGTCGCCCCGCCCTTGGGCACCGCCTTCTTGCCCTTGAGCCATTCGAGCAGATGCCATGAAATCGCCTCGCCTTCGCGATCCGGATCGGTGGCGAGAATGACGCGGTCGGCGCCCTTGAGCTGGTCGGCGATGGCCTTCAACTGGCGCGCCTTGTCGCCGTAAAGTTCCCACTTCATCGCGAAGTCATCGTCGGTGTCGACCGAGCCGTCCTTCGCCGGCAGATCGCGGACATGGCCATAGCTCGCCAGAACCGTGTAGTTCGAGCCGAGGTATTTGTTGATCGTTTTGGCCTTCGCCGGCGATTCGACGATCACGACATCCATGTACGCACTCCGGGCCAGTCCAAGCGCGGCGGCCCTACGCGCTTTATATAGGCCGTGGCAAGAGGCGGTGCCGCAACCGGTTCAGCAAAGCGGCCGGTTCAGATGTTGTGGGGTTTGGAAACTTGTCCGCAGCGTTGCGGCTGATGCGGCATTCCCGGACGCTAACGGTCGGGGGAATGGTGCCCAGGAAAGGACTCGAACCTTCACATCGTTTCCAATACCAGCACCTGAAGCTGGCGCGTCTACCAATTCCGCCACCTGGGCACGGTTGCGAGTGCGGCGGGTTACGCAGGTCGCGTCGGCTTGTCAACCGGTGTGCGGCAAATCAACAGACATTGTCTTGTCGGCGCGGTTGCGCCATGACGGCTCCGACGCGCCGGGGCTGTTCGGCGCTCGTGCAAAAGGGTTTCGAATGCAGTTGTTCGACACGCGCCGCCTGGGTCCCGACGGGCTGGCAGTCATTGTCGGCGGTTCGGGTTTCATCGGCCGCTATCTTGTCCAGGAACTGGCGCGTACCGGCGTGCGGATTCGCGTCGTGGTGCGCAACGAGCCTGCGGCACTGTTCCTCAAGCCATTGGGTTCATTGGGGCAGATCGAAATCGTCAGCGCCGATGTGCGCAGCCCGGCGTCGCTGGCGCAGGCATTCGACGGCGCGACGCTCGGCGTCAATCTGGTCGGCATCCTCGATGAAAGCGGCCAGAAGTTCGATTCGGTCCAGCACCTCGGCGCTGCCGCTGTGGCGCAGGCCGCAGCCAATGCCGGTGTCGAAGCGTTCGTCCATGTTTCCGCCATCGGCGCATCGCACGATTCGCCGGCGCAATATGCCCGCAGCAAGGGCGACGGTGAAGCCGCGGTGCGCAATCTGCTGCCGGTTGCGACGATCGTGCGCCCGTCGATCGTTTTCGGCCCCGAAGATGCTTTCCTCAACCGCTTTGCCGGGCTGGCGCGCAGCCTGCTGGTCATGCCGGTGATCGCCGGCGACACGAAGTTCCAGCCGGTTTACGTGCGCGATGTGGCGCGGGCGATTGTCGCGGCACTCGCCGATCCAGCACGCTTTGGCGGCAAGACCTACGACCTCGGCGGGCCGCGCGTGTACACGTTCCGCGCGCTGCTGGCGTGGATCCTTCAGGAAATCCGCGTCGACAAGCCGTTGGTCGACATTCCGCCGTTTGCTGCGAAGGCGATGGCGCAGCTCGGCAAGCTGTTGCCCGGCATGCCGATGACCTATGACCAATGGCTGATGCTGCAGTCGGACAATGTCGCGGTCGGGCCCGGGCTTGCCGAGTTCGGTATCGAGCCGACGCCGATGGAGGCGATTGCGCCGGGGTATCTCGAACGCTTCCGCACCGCCGGGCGCTTCCACCGCGACCGCGCCGCCTGATTCTTCCAGCTTGCAAGGACTGACCGATGGTCGAACATTCACTGGTCGACATCATCATCATGGGTGTTGTCGAAGGGTTGACCGAGTTTCTGCCGGTCTCTTCGACGGGGCATCTGATTCTGGCGGGTGAGCTGATCGGCTTCAAAAGCGACACCGGCGCGACGTTTGAAATCGCCATCCAGTCGGGGGCGATCCTCGCGGTGGTGGTGGCGTATTGGCGGCGCTTCACCGATGTGCTGGTCGGGCTGTTTTCGCGCGATGCCGGCGCCATCGCCTTTGTCCGCAACGTGCTGCTGGCGTTTCTGCCGGCGGCGGTCATCGGCTTTTTGCTGATCGACGCGTTCGAGGCGATGCTGTCGAGCCCGATGACGGTGGCGATTGCGCTGATTGTCGGCGGTGTCGTCATCCTGCTGATCGAACGCAGCGCGCGCACACCGCGCTACACCAGTGTCGAGGCGATGCCGTGGCGCGCCTCGCTCGGTGTCGGGCTGGTCCAGTGTGTGGCGATGATCCCCGGCGTGTCGCGGTCGGGGGCGACGATCATGGGCGGCTTGCTGCTCGGGCTCGACCGCAAGACCGCGGCGGAATTCAGCTTCTTCCTGGCGGTGCCGACGATTGCCGGGGCGACAGTGCTGCTGCTGTGGAAGCACCGCGACAACCTCGATACCAGCCAGCTGGGCGATATCGGCATCGGCTTTCTGGTGTCGTTCCTTGTCGCATTGGTGGTCATCAAGGGCTTTGTTGCGCTGGTCAGCCGCTATGGATTCGCGCCGTTTGCGTGGTACCGAATCATTGCTGGTTCGGCGGCCCTGGTGTGGTTGCTGGCACGATAGTTCTGTTTCGAGACTAATTTTCGGGCGATAGCCGGCTTTTTCGCCCGAAAGTTCGGTGGATTTTCGATAAAAGACAACAATACTGACCTATCGGCCAGATAGTGCGTGACTCGGGCACCAAACCGACCTATTCGAACCGCTAGTTCGGGAGTCGGTGATGTCAAACGCCATAATGCTCAAATTCACGCAGACCGCGCAGGCGTTTCCGCCCAAGCGCGGTGCCGCTGAACGCGCCGACGACTTTCTCGAAATCGCCACGCCGTACATTCTTGCCAAGGCCGAGGAGCAGGCATCGCGCTGCTCGCAGTGCGGCGTGCCATTCTGTCAGGTGCATTG
This sequence comes from uncultured Polymorphobacter sp., assembly GCA_937871645.1. GTDB lineage: Bacteria > Pseudomonadota > Alphaproteobacteria > Sphingomonadales > Sphingomonadaceae > Polymorphobacter_A. The sequence continues at coordinate 6,815 of CALMPZ010000469.1, read as the reverse complement.
CCCGCTGCACAACAACATCCCCGACTGGCTGCGGCTGACCGCCGAAGGCCGGCTCGAAGAAGCTTATGAAATCTCGCAGGCCACCTCGTCGATGCCCGAAATCTGCGGCCGCATCTGCCCGCAGGACCGGCTGTGCGAGGGCAATTGCGTCATTGAAAAGGGCTTCGGCTCGGTCACCATCGGCTCGGTCGAAAAGTTCATCACCGACACCGCCTGGGAACAAGGCTGGGTCAAGCCGCTGGTGCCGCTCGCCGATCGCAGCGGGCAGTCGGTGGGCATCATCGGCGCCGGCCCGGCCGGGCTGACCGCTGCCGAGCAACTGCGCATCAAGGGCTACAACGTCCACATCTATGACCGCTACGACCGTGCCGGCGGGCTGCTGACCTACGGCATTCCCAACTTCAAGCTTGAAAAGCAGGTCGTCGGACGCCGCATTGCGCGTCTCGAAGCCGGCGGCATCGTGTTCCACAACGACTTCGAAGTCGGCCGCGACGCCTCGCTCGCCGAGCTGCGCGAGCGCCACGACGCGGTGCTGATCGCCACCGGCGTCTATCAGCCCCGCGAACTCGCAGCCCCCGGTGTCGAGGCCAACGGCGTCATCGCCGCACTCGACTATCTGGTCGCCAGCAACCGCATCGGCTTTGGCGACGAGGTGCGCGATTTTGGTGCGCTCAACGCCGAAGGCCGTGATGTCGTCGTCATCGGCGGCGGCGACACCGCGATGGACTGCGTGCGCACCGCCATCCGCCAGGGCGCGACGTCGGTGCGCTGCCTGTACCGCCGCGACCGCGCCAACATGCCGGGATCGCAGCGCGAAGTCGCGCATGCCGAGGAAGAGGGCGTGACCTTCGAATGGCTATCGGCACCCGACAGCTTTGGCGCCGACACCGGCCCAGATTCCGGCAACGTCACCTCGGTCAATGTCGCGCGCATGCGGCTTGGCGCGCCCGATGCCAGCGGCCGCCGCGCGCCCGAGCCAGAGCCCGGTGCGGCGATTGCGATGCCCGCAACGCTGGTCATCAAGGCGCTGGGCTTCGACCCCGAACCGTTGCCGTTACTGTTCGGCGCGCCCGAGCTCGGCGTGACGCGCTGGGGCACGTTGCGCGTCGACAACAGGTCGATGCAAACCAATATCGACGGGGTATTTGCCGCCGGAGACATCGTGCGCGGCGCCAGCCTTGTGGTATGGGCAATCCGCGACGGACGCGATGTCGCCAAGTCGATGCATCAACATCTGGTCGCCAAGGCCCGGGCTGCAGCCCGCACGCCGGTCGCCGCCTAAGGAGTAGTCAATGATCCGCAACCTCATCATCATCGGCCTGCTGGCCACTGCGACGCCGGTGCTGGCTGCCGCCGACCCGGCTGCCGTTACCGCCGCAACCGCGCTGGTGCAGCAGCTCGACGTCAAGGGCCAGATTACCGCCAGCGCGAACCAGAGCATCGCCGGCATGCGGTCGGGCGCCGCCATCACGCAGATGCTGTCGCAGCAGCCGGGCTTTGAGCAGGCGCGCGCCGCAAACCCCGCCAAGTTCAAGGAAGTGCTGGGCCGTGTCGGCGTCATGCAGGCCAATGCTGCGCAAAAGGTCGTGACCGCGCAGACCCCGGCGGTCGTCAATGCGGCGATCCAGGCCTATGCCAAGAACTTCACCGCCGCCGAGCTGAAGGCGCTGTCGGAATTCTACCGCAGCCCGCTGGGCATCGCGATGCAGACCAAGCAGCCGCGCGTGATGGCTGAAATCAACCAGGCCACGAACCAGCTGATGGGCGCCAAGATCGGTGCCGCAATGCAGGCGCTTGGCCCGCAGATCGATGCCGAGCTGAAGAAGCTGCAGCCCGCTGCTGCCGCACCGCCCAAGAAGAAGTAACCCGGGCCGGCACTGGCCGGCGGAGAGACCCAGATGAGCCCGACCCCTTTCGACTTCGCGCAGCAGCAATCCGCCCATTGGCAGGCTGAACGCCAGCGCATTGCAGAAGTCGGCATGTACCGTCCCGATCTCGAATCGGATGCATGCGGGGTCGGGCTGGTCGCCGCCACCGACGGCAAGGCATCGCGCCGCGTCGTCACCGCCGCTATCGACGCGCTGAAGGCGGTCTGGCACCGCGGTGCCGTCGATGCCGACGGCAAGACCGGCGACGGTGCGGGCATCCATGTCGAAATCCCGGTCGACTTCTTCCACGAACATATCGAACGCGCCGGCCACCGGCCGCGGCCGAACCTGCTTGCGGTCGGCCAGATCTTCCTGCCGCGCACCGATCTGGCGGCACAGGAAAGCTGCCGCACCATTGTCGAATCCGAAATCATCGGCTTCGGCTATAAAATCTACGGCTGGCGCCGCGTGCCCGTCGACGTCAGCGTCATCGGCGACAAGGCGATGCAGTCGCGCCCCGAAATCGAGCAGATCATGATCGCCGGGCCGCGCACCGGCCGCATCGTCGACCGCGCTGCCGCCGAGGCGTTCGAAAAGGACCTGTTCCTGATCCGCCGCCGCATCGAGAAAAAGGTCATCGAGGCGCAGATCCAGGGCTTTTACGTCTGCTCGCTGAGCAGCCGCTCGATGATCTACAAGGGGCTGTTCCTCGCGCAGGAACTGTCGATCTTCTACCCCGACCTCAACGACGAACGCTTCGTGTCGCGCTTCGCCATCTATCACCAGCGCTATTCGACCAACACCTTCCCGCAATGGTGGCTGGCGCAACCGTTCCGCTGCCTCGCGCACAACGGCGAAATCAACACCGTGCGCGGCAACAAGAACTGGATGAAAAGCCACGAAATCAAGATGGCGGCGTCGGCGTTCGGCGAGCTTTCCGAAGACATCAAGCCGCTGGTGCCGGCGGGCGCGTCGGATACTGCCGCGCTCGATGCGGTGTTCGAGGCGCTGGTGCGCTCGGGCCGCGACGCGCCGACCGCCAAGCTGATGATGGTCCCCGAAGCCTGGGGCAAGGACGACACGCTGCCCGATGCGCATCGCGCGATGTACGCATTCTTCGCCAGCGTCATGGAGCCGTGGGACGGACCGGCGGCGCTTGCCATGACCGATGGCCGCTGGGTCGTTGCCGGACTCGACCGCAACGCGCTGCGGCCGCTGCGCTACACGCTGACCAACGACAATCTGCTGATCGTCGGCTCCGAAACCGGCATGGTCGTCGTCCCCGAAGCCACTGTGCTGCAAAAGGGCCGGCTCGGGCCGGGCGAGATGATCGCCGTCGACCTCGACGGCGAGGGCAGTGAGGGCGCGCGCTTCTATACCGATGACGCCATCAAGGACCGCATCGCCGGCGCGGCGCCCTATGCCGAATGGGTGGCGAGTTTCGGCCGCTTCGAAGACCTGCCCGGCGCCGATGGCCCCGAGCCCGCCGCGACCTTCGACCGCGCGACGTTGCGCCAGCACCAGATCGCCGCCGGCATCACCATGGAAGACATGGAACTGCTGCTCGCGCCGATGGTCGAGGACGCCAAGGAAGCCATCGGCAGCATGGGCGACGACACGCCGCTCGCGGTGATTTCGGACCGGCCGCGGACGCTCAGCCACTTCTTCCGGCAGAACTTCAGCCAGGTCACCAACCCACCGATCGACAGCTTGCGCGAGACCCGGGTGATGAGCCTGAAGACGCGCTTCTCGAACTTCGGCAACATCCTCGATTCGGACGCGCGCCAGGAAGGCGTGATGGTGCTCGATTCGCCGGTTCTGACCAACAAGGGCTGGGACTTGCTGCTGGCGCATTTCGGCGCCGCCACGGCGGTCATCGATTGTACTTTCGACATCGCCGACGGCCCTGAAGGCTTGCGCGCCGCGATTGCCCGCGTCCGCGAGGAAGCCGAAATCGCGGTGCGCTCGGGCAAGTCGCAACTGTTCCTGACCGACGAGAACCAGTCGGCGACGCGTGCCGGCATCACGATGATATTGGCTGCCGCCGGCGTCCACACGCATCTGGTGCGCAAGGGGCTGCGGACCTATGCCAGCATCAACGTGCGGTCATCGGAGTGCCTCGACACGCATTATTTCGCGGTGTTGATCGGCATCGGCGCCACCACCGTCAACGCCTGGCTGACGCAGGAAGCGATTGCCGACCGTCACGCGCGCGGGCTGTTCGGGCAGCTCACCTATGACGACTGCGTCGCGCGCTACAAGAAAGCCATCGACGACGGGCTGCTCAAGATCATGGCGAAGATGGGCATTGCCGTGGTCTCGTCGTATCGCGGCGGCTACAACTTCGAGGCCGTCGGGCTCAGCCGCGCGCTGGTCAACGACTTCTTCCCCGGCATGCCCGCGAAGATTTCGGGCGAAGGTTTCGTGTCGCTGCATATCAACGCCAAGCTGCGCCATGACGCGGCGTGGGACGAGGAAGCCTTGGCGCTGCCGATTGGCGGACTCTACCGCTACCGCGCCGGCAGCGAGGCGCACGCCTATCAGGCCGGGCTGATCCACCTGCTGCAAAAGGCCGTCGCCGACGACAGCTACAGCGAATATCTGCAATTTTCGAACGGCGTGCGCGAGCTGCCGCCGATCTATCTGCGCGACCTGCTCGAATTCAACTGGGCCAAGACCCCGGCGCCGGTCGAGTCGATCGAATCGATCACCGAAATCCGCAAGCGCTTCGTCACGCCGGGCATGTCGCTCGGCGCGCTCGGCCCCGAAGCGCACGAGACGCTGGCGATCGCGATGAACCGCATCGGCGCCAAGGCGGTGTCGGGCGAAGGCGGCGAAGACAGCATCCGCTTCAAGCCCTACCCCAACGGCGACAACGCCAACTCGGGCGTCAAGCAGATCGCGTCGGGACGCTTCGGCGTCACCGCCGAATATCTCGGCGCCTGCGAGGAAATCGAGATCAAGGTCGCCCAGGGTGCCAAGCCCGGCGAAGGCGGCCAGTTGCCCGGCTTCAAGGTCAGCGAGATGATCGCGCGGCTGCGCCATTCGACGCCGGGGGTATCGCTGATTTCGCCGCCGCCGCACCATGATATCTATTCGATCGAGGACCTGGCGCAGCTGATCTACGACCTCAAGCAGATCAACCCCCGCGCGCTCGTCTGTGTAAAACTTGTCTCTTCAGCCGGTATCGGCACCGTCGCGGCGGGTGTCGCCAAGGCGCACGCTGATGTCATCCTGATTTCGGGGCATGTCGGCGGCACTGCCGCCTCCCCGCAAACCTCGATCAAATATGCCGGCACGCCGTGGGAAATGGGGCTGTCCGAAGTCAACCAGGTGCTGACGCTCAACGGGCTGCGCCACCGCGTCAAGCTGCGCACCGACGGCGGGCTCAAGACCGGGCGCGACGTCGTCATCGCCGCGATTCTGGGCGCCGAGGAATATGGCATCGGCACGTTGTCGCTGGTGGCGATGGGCTGCATCATGGTGCGCCAGTGCCATTCGAACACCTGCCCGGTCGGCATCTGCACGCAGGACGAGGCGCTGCGCAAGAAGTTCGACGGTTCGCCCGAAAAGGTCATCAACCTGATGAGCTTCATCGCCGAGGAAGTCCGCGACATTCTCGCCAAGCTCGGCGTGCACTCGCTCGACGAGGTCATCGGCCGCACCGAGCTGCTGCGCCAGGTCAACCGCGGCGCCGAGCACCTCGACGACCTCGATCTGAACCCGATCCTCGCCAAGGTCGATGCGCCCGACAACATGCGGCGCTTCTCGATCCCGACGCACCGCAATGAGGTCCCCGACAGCCTCGACGCCGACATGCTCAAGGATGCGCGCTTCGTGTTCGAGCGTGGCGAAAAGATGCAGCTGACCTATTCGGTGCGCAACACCCACCGCGCCGTCGGCACGCGCATGTCGGCCGCCATCACCCGCCAGTTCGGCATGTTCGGGCTGGAACCCGGCCATGTCCATGTCCGGCTGCGCGGCTCGGCGGGGCAGAGCCTCGGTGCGTTCGGCGTGCAGGGATTGAAGCTCGAAGTGTTCGGCGATGCCAATGACTATGTCGGCAAGGGTCTGTCGGGCGCGACGATCGTCGTGCGGCCGACGGTGTCGTCGCAACTGGCGACCCAGGACAACACCATCATCGGCAACACCGTGCTCTACGGCGCCACCGCCGGGAAACTGTTCGCAGCTGGGCAGGCGGGCGAGCGCTTCGCGGTGCGCAATTCGGGCGCGCGCGTCGTCGTCGAAGGCTGCGGCGCCAATGGCTGCGAGTATATGACTGGCGGCGTCGCGGTGATCCTCGGCGAAGTCGGCGACAATTTCGCCGCCGGCATGTCGGGCGGCATGGCGTTTGTCTACGATCCTGCCGGCAGCTTTGCGCACCACGTCAACGCCGAGTCGGTGGTCTATGACCGGCTGCGCAGCGCCTATTGGGAGAATCTGCTGCAATCGATGGTCGCCGAACATCTGGCCGAAACCGATTCGAAATGGGCCGCCGGCCTGCTGCTTGATTGGGAGCGGGTGCGTCACCACTTCTGGCAAATCTGCCCGAAGGAAATGCTGACGCGGCTGCAGCACCCACTCGACGACACGCCGCAACGCGAGGCAGCTGAATAGGTGATTGGGGAGTAACATATGGCGAACAAGCAGGACCCGTTGATTGAAAGCCTGATGGCACTGGCGGTAAGCGCCGCTCCGCTGATCCAGCGCGCGCGCGACTCAGGGCTGTTCAAGCCCGGCTCGCGCGAGGCCGAGGCCAGCGAGATCGTCATCACCCCCGATCCGGCGCCCGCCGCGCCTGCACCCGACTTCGCCGCCGAAAAGGCCGCGCTGCAGGATATCGTCGTGCAGCAAGCGATGCGCATCAACGCGCTCGAAGCCGAAATCGCGGCGCTCGAGGCGGCGCGCAAGGCCAAGAAGCCGGCTTAGAAAAGAGCCTCCGGCGGG
>CALMPZ010000468.1 GCA_937871645.1 uncultured Polymorphobacter sp. | reverse complement strand
ACAGAAAGAAAGCTGGGTCCCGGCTTTCGCCGGGATGACGAACTGAATTCATTGGGTGCAGGGGCTAGCCCCTGCCCGCCGGAGGCCCTTCAGGCCAAAACCACCTGTGCGCCCGCCTGCTCCGCCAAAAACCCGACCATGCCGCCGGTATCGATGCCGCTGGCGAGCGCGTCGGCGTTCATGCCGGCAGCGGCGAGGCCGGTCTGGCAGGCAGTGACGCGGACGCCGAGCGCCATCGCGTCGCCGAGTAGTTGCGGCGCAACGCCGTGGCGCAGGCTGGTGACGGCGCTGCCGTCGAACAGCATCGCCACGGGGCGCGACAGTGCGGCGGCGGCGGCGGCGAGACGCAGTGCAGCGTCAATGCGGTCAGGCTCGGTGACGATGATGGCGAGGGCGCTCATGGGTGGTTTCCTTGGTTGCCGCAGCCGGGGCAGCCGGGGTCCTTGGGCAGGCGTAGCGTGCGCATCCGCGTCGCTAGCGCGTCGTAGAGCAGCAGTCGCCCGGCGAGCGAGGTGCCGAAGCCGGTGAGTTCGCGGATGACTTCCAAAGCCTGCATCGCGCCGATGACGCCGGCGAGTGCGCCGATTATGCCCTGGTCGGCGCAGCTTTCGCCGGCGCGGTCGGTGGCGGCGCCGACATAGCAGCGGTAGCATGGCAGGTCGGATTGCCAGCCGCGGAAGGTGGCGAGTTGGCCTTCGAACGGCCCGACAGCGGCCGAAACGAGCGGGATGCGCAGCGCATGCGCGGCGTCGGCAACGGCGAGGCGCGTCGCGAACGAGTCCGAGCCATCGGCGACGACGTCATGCTCCGCCAGCAGTGCGGTGGCGTTTTCGGGGGTCAGCCGGACGTGTTGGCGGTTCACCGCGACATCGGGGTTGAGCCGGGCGACGGCGTCAGTGGCGGCATCGGTCTTGGCGCGGCCGACATCATCGGTGCCGAACAGCAGCTGGCGTTGCAGGTTCGACAGCGCGACGCTGTCATCGTCGATGATCGTCAGCTGCCCGATACCGGCGGCGGCGAGATACTGGATGCATGGGCTGCCAAGGCCACCGGCACCGACGATGGCGACGCGGCTGACGCGCAGCTTGAGCTGCCCGGCGCCGCCGATTTCCTTGAGGATGATGTGCCGCGCGTAGCGGTCGAGCTGGTCGTCGGTCAGTTCGCTCATGCGGTGCCGGTCGAACCGAAGCCGCCGAGCCCACGTGCCGTTTCGTCGAGCGCGGCTTCGCGCCAGCGGCCGCGCGTGACGGGCGCGACGACGAACTGCGCGATGCGCATACCGCGCGTGATGGTGAACGGTTCGCTGCCGAGGTTGACGAGCAGCACCTTGCATTCGCCGCGATAGTCGCTGTCGATGGTGCCGGGCGCGTTGACGACGGTGACGCCGTGGTTGATCGCCAGCCCCGACCGCGGCCGCACCTGGACTTCGAAGCCGGCGGGAATGGCGATGCGCAGGCCCGTCGGCACGGCGGCGCGCATGCCCGGCGCCAACACGAGGTCGTCATCGACCGCTGCGCAGACGTCCATGCCGGCGGCGCCGTCGGTCGCATAGGCCGGTAGCGGCAGGCCGTCGGCGTGCGCCATGCGTTCGAGCAGGATTTCGATGTCAGGCGAGTTCATCGGCAATCCTTTGCGCCAGCCGCGCGGCGACCTGGGCCTTGGGCAAGGTCGGCCAATCCTCGATGCCGGCGGCGGTGATGAGGTGCACGGTGTTGGCGTCGCCGCCCATGACGTCACCCGATACGTCATTGGCGACGATCCAGTCGGCGGCCTTGCGGAGGCGTTTGGCGACCGCATGTTCGACGGTCGATTGCGTTTCGGCGGCAAAGCCGACGACAAGGCGTGGGCGCAGCGCATGGGCTGCGACGGTCGCCAGAATGTCGGGGTTTTCGACGAGCGCCAATGCCGGTGGCGGTGCGCCGGCGGTCTTCTTGATCTTCTCGTCCGTCGCGGCGACGTGCCAGTCGGCAACGGCAGCGACGAACACCCCGGCGTCGGCGGGCAGCGCGGCGAGCGTTGCTGCGGCCATCTGGCGCGCTGTTTCGACATCGACGCGGGTGACGCCGCGCGGGGTCGGTAAGTTGACCGGCCCGGCAACCAAAGTGACGCGCGCGCCGAGCGCGGCGAGCGCGCCGGCAATCGCGAAGCCCTGCTTGCCCGACGAACGGTTGGCGATGTAGCGCACCGGGTCGATCGGCTCGTGCGTCGGGCCGGCGGTGACGAGGATGTGCTTGCCCGCCAGCGGCTGTGCGGCGGGTGTCAGTTGCGCGGCAATCGCCGCCATGATGCGGTCGATTTCGGGCAGCCGGCCGGGGCCGAATTCGCCGCACGCCATCGCGCCGTCGTCGGGATCGACCACCGTCACGCCGCGGCTGCGCAACGTCGCGACATTGGCGACCGTCGCGGCGTGCTGCCACATGCGGACGTTCATCGCGGGCACCGCCAGCACCGGCTTGTCGGTGGCGAGCAGCAGCGTGGTCGCCAGATCGTCGGCCAGCCCTCCCGCCATGCGCGCCAGCAGGTTGGCGGTGGCGGGGCAGACGACGACAAGGTCGTTGGCGCGGCTGAGTTCGATATGCCCCATCGCGGCTTCGGCATCGAGGTCGAACAATTCGCTGTGCACCGGCGACGCGGCGAGCGCGGCGAGGCTGAGCGGCGTGACGAACTGCGCGCCTCTGGCGGTCAACACCGGCGTGACGCTGGCGCCGGCCTTGCGCAGCGCGCGCGTCAATTCGAGCGCCTTGAACGCGGCAATGCCGCCGCCGACGATGAGGAGTATGCGTTTGCCGTTCATGGCGGACACCTTAGCCGTGGTTGGCGCAGAATAGAACCGGCTGCGTGGTTGGCGCGCGACGGTGGCTTTCTCAAAGCATTCTGCTGAATCCCACCCCGCTCATCCCGAGCGAAGTCGAGGGACACGCCCAGCCGTCAGCGCGTCCCTCGACGTA
>CALMPZ010000467.1 GCA_937871645.1 uncultured Polymorphobacter sp. | reverse complement strand
CAACATCAACACGAACGCGAGCAGCCTCACGGCTTGGGCGCGTCCATCAGAATGCCGGTGCGCGTCACGGCGGGCAGCGCCGGCAGCGTGCAGACGAACGCCTTGGTGTCGATGCGCGGGTTCTTCGACTTGTTCGGCATATCGGCGTTGAGCACCGGCACATTGTCGGTGCACAGCACCGGCACGCTCGCCTTGGGGTTGCGGAAGCCGTCCCACAAGATGGCGGGCAGCGGCCCGGTCAGCCCGACCACCGCGAGCCGCAGCGCCTTGAGCTGGACGCCGTCGGGCGAATTGCCGTTGTCCGACATGCGGTTGCCGTGGACATGGATGCCTTCGGGATAGGGATCGAAGGTCGCGGCGTGCGGGTATTTGTCGTTGAAGCCCGATGAAAAGCCGCTCGACACAATGACTGCCGAGGTCTTGTTGCCGGTGATGTCATTGTCGAAAATTTCGACATCGTCATTGGCGTTGATGACGACGCCCGAGCCGGCGGGGACATTGCCCACCGCACTGCCCTTGGCGCCGAAATTGGGCTCGTTGTTGGCGATGATCTTGTTGTTGTAGATGCGTGTGCCGCGGCCGACCTTGGTCAGCTGCGGCATGTTGAACACCAATATGCCGCCGGTGTTGCCCTCCGCGATATTGTCATAGACGTCGGCATTCTGGCTGTTTTCGATTTCGATGCCGGCGACATTCTTCGACGCCTTGTTGCGGCGCACGATGATGTTTTCGGACTGGCCGACATAGATTCCGGCATCAGCCGCAGCGATGGCGACGCTGTCTTCGATCAGTACGTTCTTGATCTGCACCGGGTACAGGCCATAGGCGCCGTTCGACGTGCTCGGGCCGTTCGTCCATTCGGTGCGGACGCGGCGGATGATGACGTTCTCGCCCTCGTTGACCTTGAGCGCGTCGCCCTTGCTGTCTTCGATGGCGAGGTCCTGGATGGTGAAGTTCGAGGCGTTGACCAGCAGCCCTTCGGCGCCGGCCTTCTGGCCCTTGAATGACAGGATGGTCTTGTCCATGCCCGCGCCCTTGATGGTGACGCCGTCGACATCGAGGCTGAGGCTGCGGTCGAAATGGAAGGTGCCGGCGGGGATGGTGATGACATCGCCGGGCTTGGCGTCGAGCAATTGCTGCTGCAGCTTGGCCTCGACTTCCTTGGTCGCCGCGTCGCTTGTCGCGCCGGGCTTGTTGCACGCCGCGACCAGCGCCAACGCGCTGATGGCGGACAGCGTTGCCCACGTCTTGAATCCAGCCATGTCATTCTCCCCTGCAACGCCGTGCCGCGTCGCCCCTTGCCGCGTTTTGACCACAGGACGCGCCGCGCTGGCAAGTGGCGAAGCGCCCTTGCGACGGGTTTTCAATTGCGCGGCAACCCGATAGGCTGGCGCATTGTCGCCATTCCCCGGAGTTCCGATGCGCATCCTGTTCGCTCTAGCCGCCGTGCCGTTGCTTGCCAGTGCTGCGCAGGCCGCCTCCGATCCCAATGCCTACCTCGAAGAGGTCGAAGGCCCGGCGGCGATTGCCCAGGTCAAGGCGTGGAATGCCGAAACGCTCAAGGTGCTGACTGCAATGCCGGGGTTCGACGCCAACCGGACGCGGGCGCGCGCGCTGCTAGAGGATGACAAGCGCATCGCCACGCCCGACGCGGTGCAGGGCGGCCAGGTGCTCAACCTGTGGCGCGATGCTGCCAATCCGCGCGGGCTGTGGCGCAGTGCGCCGCTGGAAGGCTTCAAGGCGGGGACGCCGGCGTGGCGCGTGCTGATCGACGTCGATGCACTCGGCAAGGCCGAGGGCAAGAGCTGGGTGTGGCAGGGCGCGGTATGCCGTGCACCGGCGTATGACCGCTGCATGGTGGCGCTCGCCGACGGCGGCACCGACGCGAATGTCTGGCGCGAGTTCGACGTGGTGCGCGGGCATTTCGTTGACGGCGGCTTCGCGCTGCCCGCCGCCAAGGCCAATGTCGCCTGGGCGGGCAATGACGCGCTCTATGTCGCCACCGATTTCGGCAAGGACAGCCTGACCACATCGGGCTATCCGCGCATCGTCAAGCGCTGGACGCGCGGGCTGCCGCTGAGCACCGCGACGCTGGTGACAAAGGGCAAGCCGACCGATGTGCGCGTGGCCGCCAACGTCATCGTCGATGGCAACAGGCAATGGCCGCTGATCGTGCGCGGACTCGATTTCTATCACACCGAAGTCAGCCATATCACGCCGAACGGAAAGCTGGTGCGCAGCCCGCTGCCCAACGACGCCGAAATCGAGGATATCGTCGACGGCCGCATGGTCGCCAAGCTGATTACGCCGCTGGGTGCGATACCCGCGGGTGCACTGGTCGACTATGACATTGCCGCACTACTCGCAGGAAAGCCGGCGCCGATTGCGCCGGTGTTCGTGCCGGCCGCCAGTCAGTCGGTCGAGCAGGTCGCCGGCGGCGCGTCGGTGCTCTGGGTCAAGCTGCTCGACGATGTCTCCGGCAAGCTGCTGGCGCTGCGCCGTGGTGCCGACGGCAAATGGGCGCAGACGCCGGTGCCGCTCGCTGCGAACGCCACCGTGCATCTCGATGCTGTCGGCGGGAAGACACCGCTGGCGTTTGCGACTGTCGAGGGCCTGCTGTTGCCGCCGACGCTGTACGCGGTCACGCCGGCTGCAGCGCCGCAACTCGTCCAGCAACTGCCGGCGCGTTTCGATGCCAGCACGATGAACGTCGAACAGCGCTTTGCCACGTCGAAGGACGGCACCAGGGTGCCGTATTTCCTCGTCCGCAAGAACGGCGCGAGCGGGCCGGTGCCGGCGCTGGTCCACGCCTATGGCGGCTTCCGCGCCGCGCAGACGCCGACCTATCTTGTTGAACAGCCCTATCGCGCCGGGCCGGTGGCGCTGTTCTGGGTCGAGGCGGGCAACGCCTATGTGCTGGCCAACATTCGCGGCGGCAGCGAGTACGGCCCGGCGTGGCACAAGGCGGGCTTGCGCGAAAAACGCCAGAACGTCTTTGACGATTTGCACGCCGTCGCCGAGGACCTCGTCGCCACCGGCGTCAGCGCCAAGGGCCGCATCGCGATTTCGGGGCGTTCGAACGGCGGCTTGCTCGTCGGCGTCGCGATGGAGCAGCGCCCCGATCTGTACGGCGCGGTGGTCATGGGCTCGCCGCTGATCGACATGCAGCGCTATTCGCACCTGCTCGCCGGTGCATCGTGGATGGGCGAATATGGCGACCCCGATGTCCCCGCCGACTGGGCGTTCATCAGCGCCTATTCGCCGTATCAGAACTTGCGTGCCGGCGTAAAATACCCGGCGCCTTACATCTACACCTCGACCAAGGACGACCGCGTCCACCCCGGCCACGCCCGCAAGTTCGCGGCGAAACTGGCCGAGTTCGGTGACCCGTTCTTCTACAGCGAGGCGCTCGAAGGTGGCCACGCCGCGGGCGCCGACCGTATCGAGGATGCCCAGCGTGCGGCGCTGATTTTCGCCTATCTGACGCGACAGCTCCCGCCGCGCTAGCGGCTTAGCCGGCGATTGGAGGATACAGCCGCACCCGACGCACCATGCGCGGGTCGCCATCGATGACTTCGAAGCGCCAGCCATCGGGGTGGGGGATGGTTTCGCCGACGGCCGGTACGCGGCCCGCGAGCATGAACACCATGCCGCCGAGCGTATCGACATCCTCGCCGATTTCGTCATTGGCAAAGTTGTGGCCGGTGGTTTCGGCGAGTTCGGTCAGGTCGAGCCGCGCATCGGCCTCGTAGATGCCGCCGCCGATTTCCTGCAACAGTTGGGCGTGGGTGTCGTCGTGCTCATCCTCGATATCGCCGACGATTTCCTCGACGAGATCCTCGATGGTGACGAGGCCGTCGGTGCCGCCGAATTCATCGACGACGATCGCCATGTGCGTGCGCCCGGCGCGCATCCGCGCCAGCAGGTCGAGCACGCGCATCGACGATGGCACGTACAGCACTGGCCGCAACAGCGTTTCGACCTTGAAGTCGGTGAACGGCGCGCTTGAGACATTGTCGTCGAAGGTTTCGGCGATGACCGCATAGACGTCCTTGACGTGGATCATCCCGACGACAAGATCGAGGCTGTCGCGGAACACCGGCATGCGGCTGTGGCCGGCTTCACGGAACAGCGCCACCAGCTCGGCAAAGCTGTCATCGATGTCGAACGCGACGATATCGGCGCGCGGCACCGCGACGTCATCGACATCATGCTCACCGAAATGCAGCAGATTCTTGAGCATCGTGCGCTCGACCGCCGACAGGTCGTCGCGGTCGTCGGGCTCGCCGACATGCTCGTCGATGGCTTCTTCCAGGCTGGCGCGCAGGCTGGGCTCGGCGCCGGCGCCACTGAGCAAATCGCGCAGGCCGCGCCAGATCCGGCTGCCTAAATCGCTGGTTTCGCTGCTACTTTGGGGGTCCGCCATGTCAGCCGTCTGCCCGCTCAAACGCTATCGGCATAGGGGTCAGCCACGCCGAGGCCGGCGAGTGCGCTGCGTTCGAGCAGCTCCATATGCTCGGCCTGACCCTCATCTTCATGGTCATATCCTAGCAGGTGCAACGTGCCGTGCACAATCAGGTGCGTGGTGTGATGCGCAATGCTGATGTGTTTTTCGGCCGCCTCGCGCGCCACCGTCTCGGCCGCGAGCACGATGTCGCCGAGCAGGATTTCACCGTCATCGCTGTCCGACAGCGTGTCGAACAGGTCGGGCGCCACCATCGGGAACGACAGCACGTTGGTCGGCCTGTCCTTGCCGCGGTAGTCGCGGTTGAGCGTCTGCACCTCCGCGTCATCGCTGAAGCGCACCGAGATTTCGACAGCGGCGGCGAGGTCGGCGATACCGGCGTGCGGGGTTTGCGCGAGTGCGGCGGCGCACGCCTTGGCGGCGAGCGCGTCCCAATCGGTTGCCGTGTCCCAGTCACCCGCCGCGATATCGGTTTCGACGGTCAGCATAACGGGCAGCCGGGTTGTCGGTCAGGCATCCTTGGGTGGCCCTTCATAGGCCTCGACGATGCGGCCGACGATCGGGTGGCGGACGACTTCGCTCGCCGAAAAGCGCATCGTCGCAATGCCCTCGACGTCTTCGAGCTTGCGCACCGCATCGGCCAGCCCCGACATCGCCGGGTTGGGCAGGTCGACCTGGTTGGGGTCGCCGCAAACGACCATGCGCGAGCCCTGGCCGAAACGCGTCAGGAACATTTTCATTTGAAGAGGTGTCGTATTTTGAGCTTCATCGAGGATGATGAACGCGCTCGCCAGCGTGCGGCCGCGCATGAACGCCAGCGGGGCGATTTCGATTTCGCCCGATGCCAGCCGGCGCTCGACCTGTTCGGCGGGCAGCATGTCGTAGAGCGCGTCGTAGAGCGGCCGCAGATAGGGGTCGACCTTGTCCTTCATGTCGCCGGGCAGGAAGCCGAGCCGCTCGCCGGCTTCGACCGCCGGGCGCGACAGCACCAGCCGGTCGACGGTGCCGGCCACCAGCTGGCTGACCGCCTGGGCGACGGCGAGATAGGTCTTGCCGGTACCCGCCGGCCCGAGCGCGAAGATGACGTCGTGGCTCGACAGCGCCTCGATATACTTCACCTGCGTCGGCGAGCGCGCAACGATGGTCTTGCGGCGCGTGTGGATGGTGGCGAGCGTTGCCGGGCCACCGCCGGCATCGGCACGCGTCAGCCCGTCGAGCGACGGGTCGGCGCTGATGGCCACTGCACCGGCAATGTCGCCGGCATCGAGTGCGCGGCCGGCGACCAGCCGGTTGTAGAGCCCGGTGAGCACGTCGCGGGCGCGCGCGACGCTTTCGGCGTCGCCTTCGATCGCGACCTTGTTGCCGCGGGCGCTGATATGGACGCCGAGTTCGCGTTCGATGACGATGAGGTTTTCGTCATACTGGCCGAACAGCGGCCCCATCAGGTGCGGGCGGTCGAATTCATGCTCCAAGCGCACGCGGTCGGCGGGCTGCATGGTGCTGCGCGGGGCACCAGTACGCGGCGCGGATTTCTTGGCCATGCTCAGGCCGCCCGCGCGTGGTCGAGCACCACGCCTTCGAGGCTGTTGGGCTGGGCATCGCGCAATTCGACACGGACGATGTCGCCGATGACGGCGTCACCCGCCGCGACATGCACCGATTGCAGCCACGGCGACTTGCCGATGAGCTGGCCGGGGCGGCGGCCCTGGCGTTCGAGCAGCACATCGACCTGTTTGCCTACGCTGGCGCGATTGAACGCCAGTGCCCCCGCGCTGATCGCTTCCTGCAACTCGGCAAGCCGGGCTTCCATGACCGCTTCGGGCACTTGATTCTCCATCGTTGCTGCAGGGGTTCCGGCGCGAGGACTGTATTTGAAGCTATAGGCTTGCGCGTAACCGACGCGTTTGACCAGCGCGACAGTGTCGGCAAAGTCCTGGTCGGTTTCGCCGGGGAAGCCGACGATGAAATCGCCCGACAGCGCGATGTCGGGGCGCACGGCGCGCAGCCGGTCGAGCGTCGCCAGGTACGATGTGACGGTATGCGCGCGGTTCATGGCTTTCAGGATGCGCGTCGAGCCCGACTGCACCGGCAAGTGCAGATACGGCATCAGCTCGGGGACTTCGGCGTGCGCGGCGATCAGCGCATCATCCATGTCGCGCGGGTGCGAGGTCATGTAGCGCAGCCGCGCCAGCCCCGGCAGCGCCGCAAGTTCGCGGATCAGCCCCGCCAGCGTGATGGCATTGCCGGTGCCGCCGGTGCCGTGGAAGGCGTTGACGTTTTGGCCGAGCAGCACGATTTCGCGCGCGCCCGATGCGACCAACGCCTGCGCTTCGGCAATCAGGTCGGCGACGGGGCGCGAGACTTCGGCGCCGCGCGTGTAGGGCACGACGCAGAAGGTGCAGAATTTGTCGCAGCCTTCCTGCACCGTCAGGAACGCGCTCGGCGGCACCGCGCGGCGGCGCGCGGGCAGGGCATCGAACTTGGGGTCGAGCGGCATATCGGTATCAACCGCCGCCTTGCCGCCTTGCGCGGCGGCGAGCAGCGCGGGCAGGCGGTGATAGGCCTGCGGGCCGACAACGACATCGACCGTCGGGGCGCGGCGGGCGATTTCGGCGCCTTCGGCCTGCGCGACGCAACCGGCCACGACGATGACCGGCTTGACGCCCGACTTGCGCTTCGAGGCCTTCAGGCGGCCGATGTCCGAATAGACTTTCTCGGCGGCCTTTTCGCGGATGTGGCAGGTGTTGAGGATGACGATATCGGCGTCTTCGCTGGTCTTGGCGGCGACCATATCGCCGGCTTCGAGCAACTCGCCAATGCGTTCGGAATCATAGACGTTCATCTGGCAGCCGAAGGTCTTGACGAAATAAAATTGGCTCACAGGCAGAACGATCTCCGGTCCAGCGCCGCGCAGCTTTGCGGCAACAGGTCTTCTATACGGGGTATCGACGACCGGCGAAAGCGCCGCGCCACGGCCATCAGTGGACGGGTCGCGGCGTGTTGCCGCCACGCATCAACTGGCGGTAGCCGGCGGCGATGACGCTGTGACAATGCCGCATCAGCGCCTTGCGATCGGCGAAGTCGGCGGCGCGCACTGCGGCGTGAAAAATGATCTCCGCCCGGATCGGGCCCAGCCCCATCATTGTCATGGCGTGCGGCGCGAGCTCTGTATCGCCGACCCAGGCGATGTCGGGCAATTGGCCGCGCGTGACCGGCATGCCGTTGACGCGGGTATAGGCGATGGTGACGGGCTGGATCAGGAAGTCCGCAGCTTCGGGGCCTTCGACCACCGCGAACAGTGCCGATTTGAACGGCATGACGCTGACGCCGTCGCTGTTGGTGCCTTCGGGGAACAGGATGACATCGGCACCCTGCGCCAGCCGTTCGATGATGGCGTTGCGCTGTTCGGCGGTGCGCGCACGCCGTTCGCGCTCGATGTAGACGGTGCGCGCCAACGTTGAGAGCCAGCCGACGACGCCCCAGCCGGCGACTTCGGACTTGGCGACGAACGCCGCGCGGATCTGGCTGCCGAGCACCGGGACATCGAGGTAGGAGATATGGTTGGCCACGTAGAAAACGCCGCCCTGGCGCACCGGTGCGCCATTTACACCGATGCGGAGGCCCAGCGACCGGCACAGAATTTTGTGAAACATTTGCGTGAGTTGCGGCCAGCCGCCGGGACGCAGGTTGCGCGTCAGCAGCTCAATCGGCACCAATACGGTAACGGCGGTGCCGGCACCCAGCGCGGCGCGCGTCCGGCCATAGATTTTGGCGCCAAACCCCATCTGCCGTGGCGTCTTCGACGAGTCTGGCGCAGCTGCGTTGTTCAGCTGGGTTTCCCTGACGGCTTGGTCGGGCTGCCGTAGAGTTCCATGCGGTGATCGACCAGCTTGTAGCCCAGCCGCGCGGCGATCTTCGCCTGCAGTTCTTCGATCTCGGGATCGTGGAATTCGATGACCTGGCCGGTTTCGATGTCGATCAGATGGTCATGATGTTCGTCGGGGACGGTTTCATAGCGCGAACGCCCGTCGCGGAAATCGTGACGTTCGAGGATGCCGGCTTCTTCGAACAGGCGGATCGTGCGGTAGACCGTGGCGATCGAAATGCGCGAGTCGATCGCCGCCGAGCGCCGGAACAGTTCTTCGACATCGGGGTGATCCTGCGCATCCGACAGCACGCGGGCAATGACGCGGCGCTGGTCGGTGATCCGCAGGCCCTTGGTGGCGCACAGCGTTTCGATATCGATCTTGCCGCTCATGTTCACCCCGGTGAAGATTTGACCGGAGCCATATTAGAAAGCCGCTGCGGCGGCGGCAAGTGATGGTGCACGGATTGTCGGCTACGCGGCACAAACAAAAAGG
>CALMPZ010000466.1 GCA_937871645.1 uncultured Polymorphobacter sp. | reverse complement strand
GATCCGGCAAGGAAATAGGCGAGGTCGAACATCGGGCTGCCATGGTCGGCAAACTGCCAGTCGATGAGCCAGGCGCGATGGCCTTCGGCGAGGTCTTCGAACAGCACGTTATCGACGCGCGGTTCGCCATGGATCAGCGTCGCGCCTTCGGGAAGCTCGCGGACGATGCTTTCGGCATGCACGGCAAAATGATCGATCGCATCGAGGCAGGCTGGCGCAATCCGCCCTGTGTAGCGGCCGCGGAATTCCGCCGCCGCGGCAAGCTGCGTCGCGGCGGCCTGCGCCGCACCGCGCTTGCGGTTGAACAGCCAGCTGGCCCCGGGCAGATCGGGATGCTGCCAATAGGCGGCATGCAGCCTGGCGAGCTCGGCGCCCACCGCGCGCGCTTCGGCGCGGCTGCAGCCGCTGACCTGATCGACGGCGCGGGTTTGCCCGGTGAGGTCCTGCAGCACGAGATTGAGCGTGCGACCATCGGCGCCGGCGTTGCTCCAATAGCAGCGCGGCGTCGCCAGCGGCGGCTCCGCGCCCAGGAAGGCATAGACCGCCGCCTCGCGCTGATAGACGCTTTGCGCTGCAGCGATATCCGCCGCAGCGGGGGTCGCGGTGGTGAGCTTGCACACCACCGATCGGACCGCCTTGTCGGCATTGGCGTTGTAGGTGATCGTGGAGCGGCCGGTGATCGACAGAAACCCGTGGCCGACCGGCACCGAACCGGCCATTGAAATCCGCGGCGCCGCGACGCCGGCGTGATGGAACACCGCCTGCAACCATTCGGGCGTAACTTGATCGAGGTTCGATATCATCGGCGGCTCGGGATAGTGGCTGGCCACGGCTGCGTCGCCTTTGCGGCCCCAGCGGCCGGCGACATAGCTCGAGTTCCAGCAATCGGTGAACTTGCCGTCGACGGCCTTGAACACCTCGATCCCGCACAGCTCGATGCGCCCGCCCTTGCGCGTGTGCATGTTCCACACCGAGGTGACATATTCATCATCGGCGAGCAGCACTTCATGTTCGAAATAGGGTTCGGAGGTCGCGCTCTGCTGGCGGACACGCGCGATCTGGTCTTCGAGCGACAATTCGGTGGTGCTGCCGGGGTCGTGCCGGATAATGGGATCGGCGCAAAGCTCGCGGATCATCTCGGCGTTGCGGTTGTTCCAGACCTCCGCCCAATACAGTTCGATTAGCTCGCGCGGGCTGCGATGGGCCACGATCATTCCCCGGATTCATTGTTGTTGGCCGGACTATCAACAGCATGCGGCAACCGCGTCAAGCACGCCGCCGCGCCACCGCCATATTGGCACCGGCAGCACGCACCACAGCTAAAAAGCGGTCAACGACACCGCCGGGACTTGCGCGACGGCGCTGCTTGCGCGACAGCAGCAACCATGGACTTCGCATCTCTCATTACCCCTGCCGCGCTGTCTGCCTTCGGGCAGGTGGTGCTGATCGACGTGGTGCTGGCGGGCGACAATGCGATTGTCGTTGGCGCGCTGGCTGCCGGGCTGCCGCCGGCGCAGCGCAAGCAGGTCATCATGATCGGCATTGCCGCCGCGCTGGTGTTGCGGGTGATCTTTGCGCTGGCGGTGACGTGGCTATTGCAGGTCGTCGGGCTGATTCTCGCCGGCGGGCTGCTGTTGATGTGGGTCGCGTGGCGGATGTGGCGCGAACTGCGCCATGAAGGCATTGTCGGCGGCGACAGCCCGGTGCCCGATCACGACATGGGCGTCGGCGATGCCGCACCGCTGAAGTCGCCCAAAAGCTTTGCCGCAGCCGCCTGGTCGGTCGCACTCGCCGACGTGTCGATGAGCCTCGACAATGTGCTCGCCGTCGCCGGTGCGGCACGCGATCACCCCGGCATCATGGTCGCCGGGCTGATCCTGTCGGTGGCGCTGATGGGCCTCGCGGCGAACGTCATCGCGCAATATATCGAGCGCTACCGCTGGATTGCCTATGTCGGGCTGGTGGTGATCGTCTGGGTCGCGATCAAGATGATCTGGGAAGGCTGGAACGAGGTCGCACCGCACATTGCACCGCTGATCGGGTAGCAGCGACATTGTTGGCACCGAATCTTTGCCTTGCATCGTCGAGGCCCAACTCTGGTGCTGTGCGTAGATTGGCCGGATGCTGATTTGCACCCGGCCAAGCTTCACGTTGTAGTGAACACCTAGGCGCTGACGATTTGGTGGCGCCGGTGGCGCAGCGACCAGCCGACCATGCCGAAGCCTGCGACCATCAGTGCCCAGCTCGCCGGTTCGGGGACAGCGCCGCCGAATGCGACTTCGCCGATGGCGCACGCCGAAAACGAGCCCGGGTTGGGTTGCGGGCAGCCGCTGGCCTCGATCGTGTACCAGCCGGTCTTGGGACTGGCGGCAAACTGCCAGACTTCACCGGGATAGTCCGCGAGCGGATTGTCAAACGGCGTGGCACCGCGGATCAGCAATGTCGTCATCGCACCGGCACTGCTGCCGTACCACAGATTGAACGCGCCGACGCCTGAGCTTTCCTCGTTCCACAACACCAGGTGGTCGATTGAATTGGGCTTCGATGCCGAGACGAAGTAGCTCACCGTCGCAGCCGTCGTGCCCGAATCGCTGAACCATTCGCAGCAGGCGAAGGTAGACGTGTGAAGGGTCGACGCGAACGAATGCAGGTCGGTCACCTCATCGACATAAGTCGCGGCCAACCCGGCCTGATTATAGGTGTTGTCGATCGAGCCGAAGCCGACTCCACCAGCCATGATCGACGCCGACTTGGGTTGCACCATCAACGCCGGCGCGGCCACGGCCCCGGTGGCGATGAGCATGGTTGATGCAAGCAGACAGGTAGCAAAACGTGACATTTCACTCTCCTCCGTTATGGCCAAATCATCATTGATCTGGCCGCAGGCTGCAGTGAGCGCAACACAGCCCATTAACGGAAATGCAAGATTCATGCCCAAAACGATGAAATTATAGTTAACAAATGCTTACAGGTGGCGCGAAGACGTGTAACATTACAAAAGTGTAAAGATTCTTGACACTTTTCCACCAATGGCCCGTGCGACAAGGCGCCGACGCCCGGCCAAGTTGCGCCGCTAGCAGACCAGCAGAGTCGACCCCGTCGTCGCCCGCGCTTCAAGATCGCGATGCGCCTGTGCCGCGTCGGCGAGTGCGTAGCGCTGGTCGATTCGCACATCGAGCACGCCGCGCGCCACCAGTTCGAGCACGCGGCCGGCGTAGCGTTCGATTTCCGCGCGGTTGGTGTAGTAATCGAACAATGTCGGCCGCGTCGCGAACAGCGAGCCCTTGCGCGCCAGTATGGCGAAATCGAAAGCGCCGACCGGCCCGCTGGCGTTGCCAAAGCTGGCGAGCAGCCCGCGGCGTTTGAGCGAATCGAGCGAGCCTTCGAAGGTCGATTTGCCGACGCCGTCGAACACCACGTCGACACCGTGGCCGTCGGTCAGTTCGCGTACCCGCGGCGCCACCGCATCGCGGCTATAGACGATCATCGCATCGGCGCCGGCGGCGGTGGCGAGTGCGGCCTTGGCATCGCTGCTCGCGGTGCCGATGACGCGTGCGCCGATGTGCTTGAGCCATTGCACCAGCAGTAGACCGACACCGCCGGCGGCCGCCTGCACCAGCACGGTTTGCCCGGCTTCGACCTTGCCGCAGCGTTCGACGAGGAACTCCGTGGTGCAGCCCTTGAGCAATACCGCCGCCGCCACGTCATCCGACACGCCGTCGGGCAGTTTGACGACGCGGTCGGCAGCAATCAGCCGGTGCGTAGCATAGCCGCCGACCGGGCCCCAGCAATAGCCGACGCGGTCGCCGACGCGCAGCGCATCGACGCCGGCGCCGACGGCTTCGACGACGCCCGCACCTTCCATCCCGATGCCGCCCGGCAACGGCATCGGATACAGCCCGGTACGGTGATAGGTATCGATATAGTTGAGCCCCGCGACGGTCTGGCGCAGCCGGATTTCACCGGGGCCGGGCGCGCCAACTTCGACCTGGACCAGCCGCAGCACTTCGGGGCCGCCGACTGCATCGAATCGTATCGCCTGTGCCATGTTCAATCCTTCAGAATCAGTTGCATGAAAACCAGATCGAGCCAGCGTTCGAACTTCCAGCCGACTTCGGGCAGGCGGCCGGTTTCGACAAACCCCAGCGCCGCGTGAAAGGCAATGCTCGCATCATTCGAGCCGTCGATGCCGCCGACCATCACATGCCGGCCATCGGATTTGGCTGCCGCAATCAGCGCCAGCATCAGCGCACGGCCGACGCCTTTGCTGCGGTCATGCTGCGCAACATAAACCGAATGTTCGACCGTTGCGGCATAGGCTGGGCGGGCGCGAAACGGTCCGTAGCTGGCAAAGCCGATTGTGTCGCCATCGACGTCGGCGACCAGCACCGGCCAGCCGCCGGCGTTGCGATCGGCAAGCCAGCCGGCCTGCTCGTCGAGCGTGCGAGGTTCATATTCGAACAACGCGGTGCTGTTCAGGATCGCGTCGTTGACGATGTCGAGAATCGCCGGAACGTCGCGCGCCTGCGCGGCGCGTATGATCACCGCAGATGCGCTGCAAAGAAGTCGCGCGACCGGGCATCGGCGATTTCAGCCAGCGCCGGCACGCGCGAACTCCCGCTGTGGCGCGCAAACGCGTGGTCGGCGTCATAGTCGTAAATGGTAACATGGCGGTTGCCGTCGAGCGCGGCGTGCACCGCCGCCTGCGATGCGGCCGGCACGAACCCATCGGCCGTGGCGATGTGGAGCATCAGCGGTTTGCCGATAGCGTGTTGCTCGTCGAGCTTGGTGTCGATGCTGACGCCGTAATAACCGATGCTGGCGTCGCTGTCGGTCCGCGTCGCGCACAGATAGGCCAGGTATCCGCCGAGGCAATAGCCGATGACGCCGACTTTGCTGCAGCCTTTGCTGCGCAGCAATTTGATCGCCGCCTCAATGTCTGCAACGGCCTTGGTGCCGTCGAAACGCTCCATGTGGCCGAGCGCGCGCTGGAACTCCGCGGGCACATCGGCGTCGAGTTCGATGCCATGTTCCTGGCGCCAGAACAGGTCGGGCGCGATCGCGTGATAGCCCAGTGCTGCCCAGTTATCGACCATCGCGCGGATGCCGGCGTTGATGCCGAAAATCTCCTGGATGACGACGATCCCGGCATTGCCGCTGCCGGCCTCATAGGCCTTGAAGCTGCCGGTGCCATCAAGTGCTTCGAGTTGGGTAAATGCGCCCATTTTGAGTCTCCACTGCGCGAGGTCGGGAAGTCGGCTATATGGCACATTTCGCGCGGCTGCTGCCACCGGTGTGTGGTCACTTGGCGATACGCAGCGCGACCGTTAGACTGATCGCCGCATCCAGGAGCACGGCCGCCATGAAGATTACCTTCGACATTGATTGCACTCCGCAGGAGGCGCGCACGCTGATGGGCCTGCCCGACCTCGAGCCGCTGCACGAGCTCTACCTCGAACGCATGCGCGGTCTTGTCACCGATGGACTGACCCCGGCGGATTTCGAGCGGCTGGCGCGCAACTGGATGCCCGGCATGGCCGACGGCTTGGAAAAGTGGCGCAGCGTGTTCCTCGGCAGCACCGGCAAGGCCAAGAGCTGAGCGGCGGCGGCTGCATTGGCGCCCCGTCATGATGACACGATCTACGCACTTTCGTCGGGCCGACCGCCTGCCGGGGTAGCGTTGGTGCGCGTTTCGGGCGCGCAGGCGACGGCGGCGCTCGCCACGCTGACAACAACACTGCCACCGCCGAGACAGGCGGCGTTGCGCACGCTGCGCGACCCTGCAGACGGCAGCGTTCTCGATCGCGCAATGGTGCTGCGCTTCGCCGGACCCGCCAGCGCAACCGGCGAGGATGTCGTTGAACTGCACCTGCACGGTGGGCCGGCCGTGGTCACAGCCGTGCTGCACGTACTGGGCACCCTGCCGGGGCTGCGGCTCGCCGAGCCGGGCGAGTTCACCCGCCGCGGCTTCGACAATGGCCGCTTCGATCTCAGCCAGTCCGAAGGCCTCGCCGATCTGATCGGCGCCGAGACCGAGGCGCAGCGCCGGCTGGCGCTCGACCAGGCCGGCGGCCGGCTGCGCGATAAGGTCGAGGGCTGGCGCGACGCGATCATTGCCCTGCGCGCCGAGGCCGAGGCCTGGCTCGACTTCGCCGAGGCCGAGGATGATGTCGAAACCGGGCTGGCGAGCGGCAGCAGGGCGCACGCTGCGATTGCCGCGCTGCGCACCGATATCGCGGCGGCGCTCGCCGATGCGGCGCGCGGCATGCGGCTGCGCGACGGGCTGACGATCGCCGTGGTGGGGGCGCCGAATGTCGGAAAATCCCGCCTTATCAATGTTTTATGTGGTCGAGAGGCTGCAATTGTATCCGAACACGCCGGCACGACGCGCGATCTGATCGAGTTGCCGCTGGTATTCGCCGGGGTGGGGGTGACGCTGATCGACACCGCCGGATTGCGTGACACCAGCGATCCGGTCGAGGCCGAGGGCATCCGCCGTGCCCGGGCCCGCGCCGCACAGGCAGATCTGGTGCTGCACATCGCTGAAGCGCTGCCCGATGCACGGCTAGGGCAAGTCATCATCAACAAGATCGATCGCGGCGGTATGGCGTCGGGCGTGCGCGACGGCGTCATCTATGTGTCTGCTGCCACCGGCGCGGGCATGACGGTGTTTGAGGCATGGCTCGAAAATTGGGTACGCGAGGCTGTCCGGCCGGGCGAGGCGGCGCTGGTATCGCAGTTGCGGCATCGTCAGGCACTGGCACTGGCGCTCGAAGATATCGATTCGGCCTTGGCGACCGGGGACCTGGTGCTGCGCGCCGAATCGCTTCGGCTGGCGTCACGCGCGCTGGGCCAGATTACCGGCGCCGTCGGCGTCGAGGATGTGCTCGATGCAATCTTTGGACGATTCTGCATCGGCAAGTAGTCACCAGAATCACACGGTGTGGCCTTGGCGCTCATATATACAATAATAATATCAATGTGATAACGCATTTCAGTACGTCGTGGCACCCTTCCATAGCGTAATGTTCCACGTGGAACATTTTGACTCATGCCGCGTTGGACCTGTAACGTCGGGACCATGCTCAACTATGATGTCATTGTCGTCGGCGGAGGCCACGCTGGCTGCGAAGCTGCGGCAGCCGCAGCGCGAACCGGTGCGCACACTGCGCTGGTGACACTGCGTCTCGAAGATCTCGGCACCCTGTCGTGCAACCCGGCAATCGGCGGCCTCGGCAAGGGCCATCTGGTCCGCGAAATCGATGCGCTCGACGGCCTGATGGGGCGCGTGGCCGACGCCGCCGGGATCCAGTTCCGACTGCTCAATCGCCGCAAAGGCCCCGCCGTTCAGGGACCGCGCGCGCAAGTCGACCGCAAACTCTATCGCCATGCCATGGCCGCAGCGGTTGCCGCGCAACCCAATCTCGATGTCATTTGCGCCAGCGTCGAGTCGCTACTTGGCGATTTGGCCACGGTCACTGGGGTAATGACGTCGGCTGGAGGAATCCGCGCGGCGGCTGTAGTGCTGACCACGGGCACATTCCTCGCTGGCAAGATGCACATTGGCGACCAGCAGACCGACGGCGGCCGCGTCGGCGCCCCCGCATCGCGCTCGCTGGCGCTCGATCTGCGCGCGCGCGGGTTGCCGATGCGGCGGCTCAAGACTGGCACGCCGGCACGGCTTGATGGCCGGACCATCGATTGGGCCGGGCTCGAATGGCAATTCGGTGATGACGAGCCGATGCCATTTTCGGCGCTGACGACGCGTATTGTTGCGCCGCAGCTGCCGTGCGCTGTGACGCGCACGACGCAGGCGACGCATGACGTGGTGCGGGCAAACTTGGCCTCATCGGCGATTCACGCCGGAAATATCACTGGGTCAGGGCCGCGCTACTGCCCGTCGATCGAGGATAAGGTGTCGCGATTCGGTGACCGCGACGGCCATCAGATCTTTCTCGAGCCGGAGGGCGTCGACGATTTCTCGATATATCCCAACGGCATATCGACGTCGCTACCGGTCGAGGTGCAGCGTGCGATGCTGGCGACCATCCCCGGTCTTGAGCGTGCCGAGATTCTGCGACCGGGCTACGCGATCGAATATGATCACATCGACCCGCGTTGCCTGACACCGGGACTGGCGCTGGCTTCAGTCCAGGGGCTGTGGCTGGCAGGCCAAATCAATGGCACCACCGGCTATGAGGAAGCCGGGGCTCAAGGGTTGGTCGCCGGCACCAACGCAGCGCGCTTTGCCGCGGGCAGCGCCGAAGTGCATTTTGATCGCGCGACATCGTATCTCGGCGTGATGATCGACGATCTGGTGACGCAAGGGGTCAGTGAGCCGTACAGGATGTTCACCTCGCGCGCCGAATATCGCCTCAGTCTGCGTGCCGACAATGCCGATCTGAGACTGACACCGCTTGGCCTCGGGCTAGGGCTGGTTGGTGGCGCGCGGCAGCAGGTTTTCGAGGCGCGGCAACAGGCAATGGCTGCAGCGCGGCACGCCGCAAGCAATCTAGGTGCAACGCCGGTACAGATTGCACGCCACGGCATCACGGTCAGCCAGGACGGTGTGCGCCGGTCGGCGTTCGAATGGATGCGCTTTCCGGCGATCGACTGGGTGATGGCGGTGGCGATCTGGCCCGAACTGTCGCAAGTTGACGCTACGATCGGTGTCAGCATCGAAACCGATGCGCGCTACGCCGTCTATCTCGACCGCCAGAACAGCGATGTCGAGGCGTTCCGCCGCGACGAATCGCTGCTGCTGCCCGGCGATCTGAGCTACGGCGACATATCGGGGCTTTCGGCCGAGATGGTCGAACGGCTGTCGCGCGCGCAGCCGGCGACCATCGGCGCAGCCGGGCGGGTGGCCGGTGTCACTGCCGGCGCGCTGACGGCATTGCTCGCTTATGCACGTCGTGCCGCGTGACAACGCGCGACCAATTCGCAGCGGATTACAATGTTCCACGTGGAACAATGGCGAAGTTCGACCTCTACGCCGACATGCTGATCGACTGGCAGTCGCGGATGAATCTCGTTGGGCCATCGACGTTGCTCGACATTTGGGGGCGACATTTCGCGGATTCGGCGCAGCTTTATGCGTTGGGCGCAGAGCGTAGTGGTGCCTGGCTTGACCTCGGCAGCGGTGCAGGATTTCCGGGGTTGGTAGTGTCGCTGCTCGGTGCCCCGAACGTCCACCTCGTTGAATCGACTGCCAAAAAATGTCGCTTTCTCGAAGCCGTGCGCGATGCGCTCAACTTGCAGGGCGTGACGATTCACAACAAGCGCGTCGAGGCGTTGCCGCCGTTTGCTGTCGATGTCATCAGCGCGCGGGCACTGGCGAACCTGGGGCAGTTGTTCGAGTGGGGGCTGCGATTCGCGACGCCAAAGACGCTTTGGTTGCTGCCGAAAGGCGAGGCAGCGAGCGATGAAATCACTGCGGCGCGGCTAAAGTATAACTTCGACGTTGACCTGGTGCCGAGTCGTTCAGACCCGCGCGGCAAGATCGTCATCGCCGGTAGAGTGAGAAGGAAGGCCGTATGACGCGCAAGCCGACATGCATTGCCATCGCCAACCAGAAGGGTGGGGTGGGCAAGACGACCACGGCGATCAATCTGGCGACAGCGCTCGCTGCCGTCGGGCACAGCGTCGTGCTGATTGATCTCGATCCGCAGGGCAACGCCTCGACCGGGTTGGGCATCGACCGGCGGACGCGCGAAACCTCTGTTTATGATGTGCTGCTCGGTGACGCGACGCTGGCGGAGGCGATGGTGGCGACGCGCGTGCCGGGGCTGTCGGTGGTGCCGTCGACGGTGGATCTGTCGGGTGCCGAAGTCGAACTGGTCAGTGTCGAACAGCGGTTGCACCGGCTGAAGTCGGCGATCGACGCGATGCCGACAGCCGATTTCACACTGATCGACTGCCCGCCGTCGCTGGGCATGCTGACGTTGAACGCGCTGGTCGCGGCCAATTCGCTGCTGGTGCCGCTGCAGTGCGAATTTTTTGCCCTCGAAGGGCTCAGCCAATTGCTCGGCACTGTCGAGCTGGTGCGTTCGGGACCAAATCCGAAGCTGACCGTGCTCGGCGTCGTGCTGACGATGGTCGATCGTCGCAACCGGCTGTCGGACGCGGTGTCTAAGGATGTGCGCGCGGTGATGGGCACGCAGGTGTTCGAGACAACAATCCCGCGCAACGTGCGGCTGTCTGAAGCGCCGAGCCACGGCCTGCCGGCGCTGCTCTACGACATGAAATGCTCGGGATCTGTCGCCTATATGGCGCTGGCCCGCGAACTATTGGCGCGGCAAACACCACCGGCAACACGCCGCGCGGCCTGACGAAGCGAATTTGGGGTGGAATTGAAATGATTGAAAAGAAGAGACAATCTGGCCTGGGCCGCGGGCTTTCGGCGTTGCTCGATGAAGTCAGCAGCAGCACTGCCGACCGCGGCACGACGGCAGCGCAGACGCGCTTGCCGCTGGCGCAGATCGTTGCCAATCCCCAGCAGCCACGCCGCCAGTTCGATGCGGCGGCGATGGACGAACTCGTCGCATCGGTGCGCGAGCGCGGGCTGTTGCAGCCGATTCTGGTGCGGCCGCTGGCGGGTGGCCGCTATGAAGTCGTCGCCGGCGAACGCCGCTGGCGCGCCGCGCAGGCGGCGCAACTCCATGAAGTGCCGGTGGTGGTGCGCGACCTCGATGACAGCGCGGCGTTCGAAATCGCGTTGATCGAAAACATCCAGCGCGTCGATCTCAACGCTATCGAAGAAGCCGAGGGCTTTGCCCGGCTGATGCGGGACTTCGGCCACACCCAGGAAGCACTCGCCAAACTCGTCGGCAAGGCGCGCAGCCATGTCGCCAACCTGCTGCGGCTGCTTGACCTGCCCGAAGCCGTCCGCGCGATGGTCATCGAACGCAAGCTCACCATGGGCCACGCGCGCGCGCTGGTCAGTGCACCCGACCCCGTCGGCCTGGCCAATCGTATTATCGCCGAAGGCCTATCAGTGCGTGCCGCCGAAGCGCTGGCCAGCGCCAGCCAGCCCGCCGCGGGTGCTGCGCGCGCGCCGCGAACCAAAACACGTGATGCCGAAATGGATGCGAACGTCACTGCGCTTGAAAATCAACTCGCGGATGCGATTGGCGTGCCTGTGTCGATTGTCATGTCGACGGTTGATTCGGGGTCGGTGACGCTGCGCTTTGCCTCGCTCGA
>CALMPZ010000465.1 GCA_937871645.1 uncultured Polymorphobacter sp. | reverse complement strand
TTGAAGAGCGCCAAACAATCGGGTGCAGGGGTCACCCCTGCCCGCCGGAGGCTCTAGTAAGCCCGCGCTATCGCGAATTCGACCGTTTCAGTAAGCGCCGCGCGCGCACTGCTGTCGGGGAAGCGTGCCAGCGCGTCGATGGCGCGGGTGCCGTAATGGCGGGCGCGCGCCAGCGTGTCCTCGATCGCGCGGCTGGCGCGCATCAGTTCGAGCGCGTGGGCGAGATCTTCGTCGCTGCTGCGGCGCCCGAGCATGGCATCGCGCCAGAAGCCGCGTTCTTCGGCGTTGCCGCGCGCGTAAGCTAGAATGACGGGCAAGGTGACCTTGCCGTCGCGGAAGTCATCGCCGCAATCCTTGCCCATGGTGACGGCGTCGGAGACATAGTCGATGGCGTCATCGACGAGCTGGAACGCGATACCGAGGTTGCGGCCATAGGCATCGAGCGCGGCTTCGACGCTGGCATCGCGCTCGGCAACGACGGCGGCGATCTGGCACGCGGCTGAAAACAGCACGGCGGTCTTGGCCGAGATGATTTCGAGGTAGCGGTCTTCGGTGGTTTCGACGTTGCGCTGTGCGGTCAACTGCGCGACCTCGCCTTCGGCAATGACCGCCGAGGCATGGCTGAGGATCTTGAGTACGCGCAACGACCCGTCTTCGACCATCAATTCGAACGACCGCGAGAACAGGAAATCGCCGACGAGCACGCTGGCGGGGTTACCCCAGACGGTGTTGGCCGTCGCCCGACCACGGCGCAGGTCCGACCCGTCGACGACATCATCGTGGAGCAGCGTCGCGGTATGGATAAACTCGACGCAGGCGGCGAGCTTGTGGTGCCGGGTGCCAGCATAATCGAGCAGCCGCGCGCAGGCGAGCGTCAGCATCGGCCGCAGTCGCTTGCCGCCACCGGCAATTAGATGCCCTGCGAGTTCGGGAATCAGCGACACCGGGCTCTGCATGCGATCGAGAATGACTTTGTTCACCGACGCCAGCTCCGGGCCGGCAAGCGCCAGCAGCGCATTGAGCGACGGCGTCGTGTCGCTGCCACGGCCACGCGGGCGGATCGGATGAACGGATGCAGTCATATGGGCTACCTTTAGCGTGCGGTGCCGACAGCACAAGTCTGCCGAAACCCGCTTGCATGGCCATTTGAGCGAAAATGCCGGCTTTTGCCATGTGCCGCATGGTCGCGCTTGCCCAATCGCGCGCGCTTGGTGAATATGACGCGCGACAGCTTCTCCGGTTCCAGGATCCAACGCATGCCCGACTCAACCTCGACAGCCGATGCGACGCTGCACAGCTACCGCGAAAGCATCGACAACATCGATGCCGCGCTGGTGTTCATGCTCGCCGAACGCTTCAAGGTGACGCAAAAGGTCGGCGAGCACAAAGCCGCCACCGGCATGCCGGCCGCCGACCCCGGGCGCGAAGCCGCGCAAATCGCCCGGCTGCGCGCATTGGCCAAGTCGGCCAACCTCGATCCGGAGTTTTCCGAAAAGTTCCTGCGCTTCATCATCCAGGAAGTCATCCGCCACCATCAGGCGAGCGGCGCCGCCGGTTAACCCGCTGCCGGTAGCTGTAATGTGACCGCGAGGCCGCCAAGGTCCTCGCTTTCGCCGAGTTCGACGCTGCCGCCGTAGATTTCGGCAACATCGCGGACAATCGCCAACCCGAGGCCCGTGCCGGGTTTGCCGGTGTCGAGACGGGCGCCGCGTTCAAACAGCTTGCCGCGGTCTTCGGCGCTGATGCCGCAGCCGTCATCCTCGATGACGATGCGGATGAACGGCTCGCCATCGACGTCGATCGGCGATGTTGTCACGAACACCCGGCCGCCGCCGTATTTGGCAGCATTGTCGAGCAGGTTGCCGAGCATTTCGTCGAGGTCCTGGCGTTCGCCGCGAAATACCAGAGTTTCGTTACCGGTGATGTCGATGACGGTGTGGCGATCAGTGTGGATGCGCTCGATCGTCCGCGCCAGCGCTTCGAGCGACGGCCACAGTTCGGCACGTGACGCACTGGCGGCACGACGTCCGGCAGCGCGGGCGCGGGCCAGATGGTGGTCGACATGGCGCTGCATGATCGCGGTCTGCGTCGCGACGGTTTCAGCCAAATTGGCGCGGCCGAGTTGCGCTTCGTTGATCAGCACGCTCATCGGCGTTTTAAGCGCATGTGCAAGGTTGCCGGCGTGCATCCGCGCCGCCTCGGCGGCTTCGGCATTGTGGTCGAGCAGCTCGTTGATTTCAGCGACCAGCGGCCCGATTTCAGGCGGAAAGTCGAGCGGCACGCGCTGTGATTGGCCCGAGCGGATGGCGGCGATGGCACGGCTGACGCGGCGCAACGGCCAAAGCCCGTAGGTCGATTGCAGCGCTGCCAGAATGAGCAGTCCGAGGCCGAGTATCGAAAGCGACCACAACAATGTCGACCTTAGCTGGCGCAGTTGCTGGTCAAGATCGGGCGTGCTTTGCGCGACCTGGAAGTGGAACATCATCGGCGAGCCGGGAATCTTGGCGTCGCGCTCGACGACGCGCAGTGGCTCGTTGGCAAAGTCGGCGCTCGCATAGCGGCACGGATTGCGGCAATCGGCGACGGTATTGGGTTTCAACGTCCGGTCCCACAGCGACCGCGACTTGAACGGCATCTGGCCATTGGCCGAAATCTGCCAGTACAGCCCCGAATAGGGCTCATAAAACCGCTGGTCACGCATTGGCAGCGTGAACAGGATCTCGCCTTCCGGATCGATCTCCGACGTCGCCACCATGGCGGTGAGTATGTTGTTGAGCTGGTTATCGAAATTGCGGGTAATCGCCGCTGACAGCACGCGGTCGAGCGCGATGCCACCGATCAGGAGCAGCGGGATGATCCACACCGCCGCCAGCGCAATCATGCGCTGCGTCAGCGATCCGGGCGTAACTGCCCAGACACGTGACCGCGCCGCAATGTGCGTGGGGTCAGGTCGCCGGATCTTCGAGGCTGTAGCCAAGGCCGCGCGTCGTGCTGATCAAATCGGCGCCCAGCTTCTTGCGGATGCGCGTGATGAAGACTTCGATGGTGTTCGAATCTCGGTCGAAATCCTGATCGTAGATGTGTTCGATCAGTTCGGTGCGCGACACCACTTTGCCCTTGTGGTGCATCAGATAGCTGAGCAGCTTGAATTCCTGCGCCGTCAGCTTGACCGGCACGCCGTCGAGCGTCACGCGGCCCGAGCGACCATCGAGATGCACCGGCCCTGCCGTCAGTTCGGAGGTCGCATTGCCCGACGAACGGCGGATCAAGGCGCGCAGCCGTGCCACCAGTTCCTCGGTCTGGAACGGCTTGGCGAGATAATCGTCGGCACCGGCATCAAGCCCGGCGACCTTGTCCGACCAGCTGTTGCGCGCCGTTAGCACCAGCACCGGCATCGTCAGCCCTGACTTGCGCCAGCGGTCGAGCACTGTCAGCCCGTCCATTTCGGGCAGGCCGAGATCGAGCACGACAGCGTCATAGCTTTCGGTCGTGCCGAGGAAATGCCCATCTTCGCCGTCGGTAGCGCTATCGACCGCATAGCCTGCGGCTTCGAGTGTTTCGCGCAACTGGCGCTGCAGGTTCGGTTCGTCCTCGACGACCAGAATTCGCATATCAGTTCCCCCCCCGGCCGATAAATTGGCCGGTACGCGCATCAACATAGACATCAACGGCGACGCCGTTCTGAATAAACCGCAGTTTGTAGACTTGCCGCACCTGATCATACTGCGCGCCGACATAGGTACCACCAACCTTGCGACTCGCCGACTCGCGGATTTCGCCAAAGCTGACAGTGTTCTGCGGAACCGGATTGTGCCGCAGGTAATTGTCGCCCTTGTCGGTGAATTGCGCGAGAACGGGGGTGGCCAGAACCAGCACCGTCACGCAGCAAAGACCAAATCTACTCAATTCCATCGGCTAAACCTTACTCGTGGCCGTTGTTTGCCATAGCCGCAGGGCCGTGAATAGGCCATGAATGCACGCGCCGCCTGTCCGGCCCACCCTCACCCGTTTCAATTCCATAACAGAACTGACCGCTTGACCTATGGCTGCCCCTATCCTGACGCTCGAAAATATTGGCCTGATCCAGGGATCGGGCTGGCTGCTGCGCGGGCTCGACCTGTTCATCGGTGAACGCGACCGCCTGGCGCTGGTCGGCCGCAACGGTGCCGGCAAGACGACGTTGCTCAAGATTCTCGCCGGCCAGACGCAGCTCGACGAGGGCCGCCGCACGATGCAGCCCGGTGCCAAGATCATCCTGCTCGAACAGGATCCTTCGGTCGCGGGCTATGCCACGCTGCATGATTTCGCACTGCGCGGCCCCGATGCGCCGGAAGCGCATGAAGTCGAATCTATCGCCGACCAACTCGGCATTGACCTCAATCGCGATGCCGCGACCGCCAGTGGCGGTGAACGCCGCCGCGCCGCGATTGCCCGGGCGCTGGCACAGTCGCCCGACGTGCTGCTGCTCGACGAACCGACCAACCACCTCGATATCGCCGCGATCGAATGGCTGGAGGCCTGGCTGCAACGCTACCGCGGCGCCTTCGTGGTGATCAGCCATGACCGCATGTTTCTGACGCGATTGACGCGCTCGTCGCTGTGGCTCGACAGCGGCAAGTTGCGTCGCACCGAAGTCGGTTTCGGCGGCTTCGAAGCCTGGACCGAGGCGGTGTTTGCTGAGGAGGCCAAGAACGCCGACAAGCTCGACAACAAGCTGCGCGCCGAACTGCACTGGCTCGAACGCGGCGTCACCGCACGGCGCAAGCGTAACCAGGGGCGATTGGCGAAGCTGGCGACAATGCGCGAGACGCGCAAGGCGATGACCGGGCCGATGGGCGTGGCGAAGATCGCGCTGGCTGCCGATGACAACAAGACCAAGGTCGTCATCGATGCCGAGCATGTCAGCAAGGCGTACGATGGCCGGACACTGATCAAGGACCTGTCCTTGCGTGTGCTGCGTGGTGACCGCATCGGCGTCATCGGCGCCAACGGCACCGGCAAATCGACGCTGCTCAAGCTGCTGACCGGCGAAGTCACCCCTGATTCGGGCAAGATCAAGCGCGCCGCGACGATCCAGTCGATCCTCATCGACCAGCAGCGCGCGCGCCTGACTCCCGGCTCGACGGTGCGTGAAATTCTCGCCGATGGCGGCGACTGGCTCGAAGTCGGCGGCGTCCGCAAGCATGTGGCCGGCTATCTCAAGGATTTTCTGTTCGACCCCAACGTGCTCGAGGCGAAAATCGAGACATTTTCAGGTGGCGAGCGGTCGCGGCTGCTGCTGGCGCGCGAATTTGCCCGGCCGTCGAACCTGCTTATCCTCGACGAGCCGACCAACGACCTTGACCTCGAAACGCTCGACCTGCTGCAGGAAGTCATCGACGACTATGCCGGCACGGTGCTGATCGTCAGCCATGACCGCGACTTTCTCGACCGCACGGTGACGATGGTCGTCGCACTCGGCACCGGCGAAGGCGGCAGGGTCGATGTGGTGGCCGGCGGCTATTCGGACTGGGAAGCCAAGCGTCGCGAAGACTTGCGCCCGATCCCTACCCCGACGCCGGCCAGCATCGCGCGTGACCAGGCAGCGAACGGCCCGCGCAAGCCCCAGGTAAAGCTGACCTATATCGAAGGCCGCGAGCTCGGGCTGCTGCCGGGCCAGATCGACGCGCTGCACGTCGAAATCTCTACCATCGAAGCCGCACTCGCCGATCCGAAGCTCTACACGACGGACTTCAAGAAGTTCGAGAAGCTGACGCGGACACTCGATGCGACCCGCGCCAAGCTGGCCGCCGCCGAAGAACGCTGGCTCGAACTCGAAGCCAAGGCCGAAGCGCTCGCCAGCTAGGCGAGTTCGACGCCGGGCACGACATCGGGCTCGATGTGCGTGGGCACGACAATGCGGGACGGCAGCGGCGTCTTGTCGGCGGTGTCGTGCGCGCGGATGAACTGCTCGACCACCGGCGCAATCGTGTCGCGCCACTTGCGGCCGTTGAAAATGCCGTAATGGCCGGCCCCTTCGGCCATATAATAGCGCTTCATATCGTCGGGCAGGCCGGTCGCGAGGTCGAGCGCCGCCTTGGTCTGGCCCAGCCCCGAAATGTCGTCGCGCTCGCCTTCGATGGCGAGCAAAGCGGTACGGTTGATCGCCGCGGGGTTGGCCAGCACACCGCGATGCACGAACTCGCCCCTGGCGACAAGCTGGCGCTGGAACACCACATCGATCGTCTGCAGGTAAAATTCGGCGGTCATATCGCAGACGGCGCGATATTCCTCGTAGAAGGTCTTGGTCGCGGCGGCCGCATCATCGTCACCGTCAACCAGATGCCGGAACAGCTCCCAGTGCGATTTCATGTGGTTGGCAAG
Organism: uncultured Polymorphobacter sp.; assembly: GCA_937871645.1. GTDB lineage: Bacteria > Pseudomonadota > Alphaproteobacteria > Sphingomonadales > Sphingomonadaceae > Polymorphobacter_A. The sequence goes on along the minus strand of CALMPZ010000465.1, from coordinate 2,299 downwards.
GTTCATTGACATAAAGCCGGAAAGTTGCAGGAACCCCGGATAAACTTTGCGGCCGGCACCCGGATAAATGTTGGGGACCCGCGCAACGACATTCTGTTCGAACCAGGCATAGGGCCGCTCGGTCGCCAGATCGTCGACCGAGGTCGGTGCCTTGCGGGTATCGACGGGGCCGCCCATCATCGTCAGCGTCAGCGGCGTTGCCGCGTCACCCGCCGCCGACATCAACGCAACTGCAGCATAGGCCGGCACCGCCGGCTGGCAAACCGCCAGCATATGACCACCCGGCCCGACAGCGTTCATGAATTCAATGACATAATCGACATAGTCGTTGAAATCGAACCGGCCGGCGCTGACCGGTACGAGCTTGGCGTCGCGCCATTCGGTGACATAGACGTCATGGTCGGGCAGCAAGCGCTCGATCGTACCGCGCAGCAAGGTCGCATAATGCCCCGACATCGGCGCCACCACGAGCACCCGCGGATCGTTGCGGCGCGCATCATCGCGCACAAAATGCTTCAATTGTCCGAATGACTTACGGACGACAACCTGCTCCTGCACGGCAACTTCCTTGCCGTCGATGATCGTCGAGGTCAGGCCGAAATCGGGCTTGCCGCGCGGCGCCGAGGCGTGCGCGAACACTTCGAGCGCACGCGCCATGACCGGGCTGGCAACATGCCGCGACCACGGATTGACCGGGTTGAGCAGCAACTCCGAATTGAACTGCGCGATGCGGCCCATCGTCGCCAGCATCGTGCGATTGATCTCGTAACCGGTATACAACATCGATTTTCCCTGACGTTGCTGCACTGCAACTGGCGCCGCTTTGCCACAACGCAGATGCAGCATAAAGCCATAAACGACGCCGATTGGCCCTGCTTGCACGACATTGAGTGTCACTCGAATGCCTGTTAGACAGCCCAATGACCAGCGCCGAAGCCGTCGAGCCCGCCTCGCAACCCCCTGTTCCCGCCACCGAGCCGCCAGCCCGCAAGCTCAGGAAGCTGACGTTGCTCTGGCAGTTCGTGCGACGCTACCCGGCGCATTTGTCGGCGGCGCTGGTGGCGCTGGTGATTGCCGCATTCGGCCAGATCGCGGTGCTGCAGGGCTTCAAGCTCGTTGTCGACCACGGCTTCGGCAAGGGCGCCAGTGCCGCCTCGGTCGCGCCCTATTTCCAGCAATTGCTGGCAATTGTCGCGGTGCTGGGCGTCGCCACCGCGGTGCGCTTCTATTTCGTCAGCTGGATCGGCGAGCGCGTCGTCGCCGACCTGCGCATGGCGGTGCAGGCGCACCTGCTGACGCTCGACACCAATTATTTCGAGGAAAATCGTCCCGCCGAAATCGCCTCGCGCCTCACCTCGGACACCGCGATCATCGAGCAAGTCGTGTCGAGTTCGGCATCAATCGCGCTGCGCAACGCCTTCACCGGCCTCGGCGGCATCGCTTATCTGTTCTACCTCAGCCCCAAGCTGACGGCGCTGATGCTGCTCGTCATCCCGTTGACGGTCGTGCCGATCGTGCTGCTCGGCCGCCGCGTCCGCAACCTGTCGCGGTCGAGCCAGGACAGCATCGCCAATATCGGCACCATCGTTTCCGAAGTTTTGGGCGCGATCAAGATCGTCCAGGCGTTCACGCAGGAACCGCGCGAGCGCACGCGCTTCGGCAACGCCGTCGAAGCCGTGTTCAACGCCGCGCGTCGCCGCATCGCGGTGCGCGCCGGCATGACCGCGGTCGTGATCTTCCTGATTTTCGGCGCCATCACGCTGGTGCTATGGCAAGGCGCGCTCGATTTCATCGCCGGCCACACCAGCGGCGGCACCATCACTGCATTCGTGCTGGCGGCAGCGCTGGTCGCCGGTGCGTTCGGCTCGCTGACCGAGGTGTTCGGCGACTTCATGCGCGCTGCCGGTGCATCGGGCCGCATGGAGGAATTGCTCGCCGCCGAGCCGATCATCCGTACGCCCGACCAGCCCTTGACGCTGCCCGAGCCGCCGCGCGGCGAAGTCGCGCTGCACAACGTGTTTTTTCATTACCCCAGCCGCCCCGACGGCGCAGCGCTCACCGGCTTCGAACTCCATGTCCGCCCCGGTGAAATGGTCGCCATCGTCGGGCCGTCGGGCGCTGGCAAATCGACGCTGTTCCAGCTCATCCAGCGCTTCTATGACCCGCAGTCGGGCCAGATCCTCGTTGACGGTGTCCCCATCGACCGCGTCGACCCGCGCGCCTTGCGCCAGCGCATTTCGGTGGTGCCGCAGGAAACCGTAATCTTTGCTGCCACAGCATACGAAAACATCCTGTACGG
>CALMPZ010000464.1 GCA_937871645.1 uncultured Polymorphobacter sp. | reverse complement strand
TCGGGCACCGTCACGTGATCCGCGATGAAGCCGTCGATGCCGGCGTAGGCGAGCCAGTAGCGCAGAATATAGTTGTGCGACGAAAACCGGTGCGGGATGCCCAGCCGTAGCGGCGGCGCACCGCGTGCCGCGCGCGCCGCGACCAGCGCCGCAAGTCCGTGAGCCGCGCCGCGCGGGTCGTTGCAGTCGATCGCCGCGCCGGTCGCCGCCTCGATTTCAGCCGCCAGCGGTGTCGCCAGCGTCACCGCATTGCCGTTGAGCCCGAGGCAGAACGGCGCGATCACCGGCGTCGGCGCGCGTGACAGTCCCAGCGTCGCGGCAATCGGCAGCCCGGCGAGCATGTGCGCGGCGTCGAGGTGGCGGTAGACCAATTTATCGCGAATATTCGCCCAGCTCGCCTCACGCGACAGGTCGAGCTGCAACCCCTCGGCCTCGGCAAAGCCCAACGCCTGCGCCGCAATCAGGATGGCGCTGTCGACCAGCGGCAGGAAACCGATGCGCACCCGTGTCAGCGTCATGGCACCACTCCCGGGCCGAGCAGTTCGTCGGCGGTGACGAGCGCGCTGGCGATATCGACAATGCGCCGCGACTGACGCATTGCGGTCGAACGCAGCAGCGTATAGGCGGCTTCTTCATCCAGCCCGCGCTGGCGCATGATCAGCGCCTTGGCGCGGTCGATGGTCTTGCGGTCGGCGAGTTCGGAACGCGCCTCGTGGAGTTCGTCCTGCAGCCGCCGGAACGCATTGAAACGCGCAATCGACAAGTCGAGCACCGCCTTGATGCGCTCCTTGCGCAAGCCGTCGACGACATAGGCCGACACGCCCGCGTCGATCGCCGCCTCCATCATCGAGGTATCGGACTGGTCGACAAACATCGCAATCGGGCGGGCGACGGCACGCGACACCGCGAACATCTCGTCAAGCACGTCGCGGCGCGGCGATTCCAGATCGATAAGCACGACATCAGGTGCGATTTGGGCAATCTGCCGCAACAGCTGGAAGCGTTCGGTAATCAGGTGGATTTCGTTGACGCCTGCCTCACGCAACCCTGCCTCAAGCACCGCCGCACGCGCCGGACTTTCATCGATGATAGCAATGCAAAGCGGCTTTTGCGTCGTCATCCCGGTACTTCTGCTGCACTGCAGCAGCGATAGCCGGTTGCGCGTCAATGCAGCAATGCATTTCGAAGCCAGCCTGCGCGCTGCAGAATCCGTGTCGGCTTATACGCAATGCTTGCATCGCAACCCCGTTCACCCTCAACCGGAATTGCTGCCTGTCCGGTTTCGGCCCGTCGTCTCGGAATAGCCGCCATTGGCGTCGCTAAGAGTTTCATCGCCGCTAACGACCCCGCTGGGGGCGCCTATGCGACATGGCCATCCTACGGCCTCGCACCCGGTTATTGGTCAGTAGCCGTTGGGCAGCTTTCGGTTCGGGTCCTGTGCGAACCGACCTCTCTCAGTCTTGTTCTCGAAAGCTCTGCAACTCTGTCTGGAGCACCTGAACCAGCTTCGCCGCGGGCATCGAGCGCGCGAGCGGTGCACCTTGCCCAGCCCATTGAGCACCGAACCCATGCTCCCCCTTCGCTTTGGCGGCAGCGTGCAGCGCTTTGCCTGCGTCATACGCAACGGGGTAATCTGGTGGACGGAGATTGCCAATCGCAGCCGCGAGTCCGGTGAACCGATTGGCGAGCGCCCGCGCTGGTCGGCCCGAAATGAGCGATGTCAGCGCCGTGTGATAAGCGCCCGGCCCCATCAAGGCAGCCCGATAGGCTTCGTCGGCAGCACTCTCTGGGCAGGCGATGAAGGCGGTGCCAAGCTGCGCTGCAACTGCACCCAGTTCGAGCGCAGAGGCGATGCCCGCGCCGTCCATAATGCCTCCCGCCGCGATCACTGGAAGCTTGGTCTGGAGCACCAGAAGGCGCGTCAGTACAGCCGTGCTGAGCGCGTTGTCGGGTGCGACAGGGTCGAACATGCCGCGGTGTCCACCAGCTTCAATCCCTTGTGCCACGACCACGTCAATGCCTGCCGCCTCGACCGCGCGCGCCTCTTCGAGGTTGGTCGCCGTGGCCATCAACACGATGCCCCGACTGCGCAGGGCAGAGATGATGTCGGTTGAGGGTACGCCGAAGTGAAAACTGACCACGGGCGGCGCCAACGCCAGCAGCATGGCCAGCATGTCGGGATCGTCGGCGAAGCTCTTGTAGATGGTTCGGAGCGCCGACGGTGGCTTGGCGTCGAATGCGGTGAAAACAGGTGCGAGCCGGTCGAGCCAGGCAGCTTCTCTGGCAGGGTCCGCTACTGCACTGCCGTGAACGAACAAGTTGACGTTGAACGCGCGGTTCGTCCGCGCGCGCGTCTCCTCGATCATGGCGCGTGCGCCGACAGCATCGGTCGCGCCAACGGCGATTGAGCCCAACGCGCCCTGCTCCGCTACTGCGGCCGCAAGTTCCGGTGTGGAAACGCCGGCCATTGGAGCCTGAACGAGAGGGACAGACAAACCCAGCCGGTCGATCAATGAAGTTGGCATCTGACACCCCAGGACGAAGCTTCGACAGTTTATGGCCGCTTCCGCTGCGCATGTGAATGACCGCAAAGGGGTCGGCTCCTGCATGGCGGGTTCCGGGAGAGGACCGGCAGATGGCTGACACGGGTGTCGTTAAGCCCAGCGCATACGGGCTTCACGCGACCGAACACTGTCGGTCAGGAACGAGTCACAGAAACTCACCGAGCGCGCAGGCTAAACGACTAACCGCGATGTGCCGGCGGCGGCAGCGGCCCGATGACCTTCTCCACCGCCAAGCCAATCGCCAGCAGCCGGCGGTCGCCGCCTGATGGACCGTCGAGCTCGATTGCTACCGGTAGGCCGCCCGCCGTCAACCCGCACGGGAGCACCAGCCCCGGTAGGCCCAAGGTGCTGCCCGGCGTGATATTGCGAGCGATGGCGGTGGCAAAAGGTACCGCCGTGCCGCCGATATCGACATTGCCTTCGTCGCCTATCGGCGTTGCCGCCACCATCGTCGCCGGCAGCAGCATCGCGTCGATACGATGGTCGGCGAACCAGTCCGCCATCGCTTGCTGCAGCGCAGGCCGTGCCGTGCCGCGGGCGGCAGCATACACATCCTCGGCGATTGCCGCCGGCGCGCCGCGAAGCGCCACCTGGGCGAACACATCCGCCACATCGGCGCTGACGCCGGCGAACATCGCTTCGAAATCGACGGGTGCGCCCGAATCGGCAAGGTAGCGCTCCAGCGCCGGCACCACATCGTGTACCTGAATCGCCATCGCTACCGACACGACTCTACCCAGCCCCGGCACAGGCGCCTCGACGATCACCGCCCCCGCAGCGGCGAGTCGTGCCAGCGCCGCTTCGACCAGCGCCGCTACTTCGGCATCGATGCCAGCGAAGAAGAAGTTGCGGTCGATGCCGATGCGCAGGCCGGAGAGCGTCGCCGGTTCGATCGGCGCAACCTCTCCGCTCACCACGGTATCGAACAGCGCAAGGTCGGCAACGCAGCGTGCGTGTGGCCCGATCTGGTCGAACAGCGCGGTGATCGGCGCGGTGCCGTCGGTCGGGTAGCGGCCTGTCGTAGGACGGAAACCGGTGATGCCGCACAGCGCCGCGGGCACACGGATGGAGCCTTGCGTGTCCTCCGCCACACCAAGCGGCGCCATCCGTGCCGCGACCGCCGCCGCAGTGCCACCCGATGAGCCGCCGGGGATACGAGAGGGATCATAAGGGTTGCGCACCGCGCCAAATTCCAGATTGTTGCTGGTCCAGCCAAACGACAGTTCATGGATATTTGTCTTGCCGAGCACAATGGCGCCTGCCGCCTTGAGCCGAGCGATCGTGGTCGCGTCGCGTGCCGGGACCCAGCCCCGCAGCGCCCGGGTTCCGACCGTCGTTTCAATGCCGGCAGTGTTGACGCTATCCTTCACCGGAATCGGCAGGCCATGCAGCGGCCCCAGCACGCCGCCCGCCGCGCGGTGCGCATCCGCCGCCCTTGCTGCCGCACGAACAGCCGCCGGATCGAGCGTTATGAAGGCGTTGAGCGCAGCCCCGGCAGCGCAGCGCGCCAGCAGCGCCTCGGCGTAGTCCAGCGCCGATATTTCGCCGGTCTGCATCGCTGTCACCGCCGCGCTCGCCGAAAGCTCGATCATTGCTGCGCTGTCCATTTTCTATTCCTTCTGCAGGGCTGGCCTGAATATTCCATGTCGCCCATCGACGCCGAACGCGAAGCGCTGTCGATCGGCGCAAGGATGATCGCAACTGATGCCTTGCAGCCGCGGCGCTCCTACGCACCCGCATCCGGGCTGAGCGCAATTCAACTATTACGCTGGAAGCGCCATGGCCGTGCCGATCAAGGCTTCACGCGTGACGAGCCCGGCCAATTGCTCTTCGCTCCAGCCCTCGGATCCTGCCGGCCGCATCGGGATGACCATATAGCGGGTCTCGGCGCTGGTTTCCCACACCCGGATTGCAACCTCCTGCGGCAACTCGAGCCCCAGTTCGCGGAGCACCGGGCGCGGTTCGCGGACCACGCGGGCGCGGTACTCGGGGCTCTTGTACCAGTCCGTCGGCAGGCCGAGCACAGGCCAGGCGGTGCACGAGCATTGCGTGCAGACGATCACGTTGTGCCGATCAGCGGTATCCTCAAGCGCTACGATGTATTCGCCCTGCGGACCTTCATAGCCGAGCTCGGCACAGGCGGCAGTCGCATCGTGTAACAGCCGCTCCCGGAACGCCGGGTCGGTCCATGCCCGTGCAACGACACGCGCACCGTTTTCAGGCTTCCATTCGTCCGCACCGAGATGGACCATGTGGCCAAACGTTTCAGCGGTGAGCAGGCCCTTGTCGATCAGGGCTGATTTGACCGCTGCTGCACGCGCCGCGATCGGTGCTGGTGCTTGCCGGCTCATGGCGCATCTCCTTCCAGATAACTGTCCCAAAGATCGACCACCACCGAGTCGCTGTCGTTACCTTCGGCGCCCCATAGCTCGCGCGCGGTAAACTCGACGTGGTATGTGTGTTCCTCCCGAAGCTCGCCGCCATGCGCGGAGGTGTCGGGGAAGGAAAACTTCGGCGCGACGCGCAACACCGTGCCCGACTTGCCGCGACAGAATTCCGGCGCGCGCGTGTGCCCCATGCAACTGTACTGGCGCACCCGCACCTGCTGGCCGACGCGGAAGCGCGCTTCGGGTTGCGGCGTGAGCGCCGCCATCGGCGCGGCAGCCACTGGCAAGGCCAGCGGAAACACGCCACCGGCGCGTGCTTCCAGATCAGCCAGATCGAGGACGCCCTGTTCGACCAGCAGGGTCGTGATCCCGGTCAGCATGCGCTCGTAATAGTGGACCGAAAGATAATGGCCCGGGGCCATCCGCTCGACTGAATGCCGGTACTGGTCGGCATTGAAGCCCGGTTGCACCGTGCCCGCGGCCATCAGCAAGGCGAATGCGGTTTCCTGCCACTCTTCATGGAACACAGGCTCGTCGGATTCGCGCACAACTGGCCCGAACCCATACATGCCGCCCAGATCGTGGATGCCGCGCATGGAAACTGCTCCTTAGGGTGCGTCGTCGATAGTTACGAACTGGATTGCCTCGCTGACACCGGTCCCAAGAACGTCATCCGTAAAGTCATTCGGCACGCAACAACGCCAGCGCGTGGCGGCCTGACAGGCGTGGCCGAGGGTGGTGAAGGGGCTCAGCGCACTTTTGGTCATCAAACGACCTTCAGATTCAAACTACGGCATTAAGGCAATAGCGCGATCATAACGGCTTTGCCAAATACTAGTCAACTGACTAACATTAGTCGAACGTATGTTTTTAACGTCCAAATGGCTCGCAGCGTCGAAGCCGTCGCCAATTCGTCAGACCCGTCACCCAAAGGGATAACCCCATGTCCACAGACGCCAACAAAGCCGTTGTCCGCGCATTTTATGCGGCGCTGGAGCGCGGTGATTTCGCCGCGCTTGGCCAGTATTGCCACAAGGATTTCATCTTCTACAGTCAGGTCGATACGCCAAAGCCAGGTATCGAAGGCTTCATTGCATCGGAGAAGTCGTTTTTCGATGAATGCGTCGATTGGAAGATGCCGATCCATCACCTGGTGGCCGAAGGCGACAAGGTCGCCGCCTACCTTGTGTTCGAAGGCACCTATGCGCCAACCGGCAAGCATCTCCGCTTTTCCCTGCTGTTCCTGCTGACATTTGAAAATGGCAAGATCATCGAAAAACGCGCGCACTTCGACCCGCTGGAGATCGGACAGCAAATGGGCGTACAGCCTTAAGAACTGAGCGCAGTGGGGCGCCACAACGCCTCATCTTGTGCCGGCAAGCCTTTTTGATTTGTCGTCGGTGAGCGATTGACCAGCCACGGCCCGGCGGTTTACCCGTCTGGCTTGACTGCCCAACCAACCCGCACCCTCTGCGGCTAATCCCAACCATGACCAGGTGAAGCCATGACCGATCGCCCGCTGCGCCCCGAAACCCTGTCGCTGCATGCCGGGTGGCGCGCCGATCCCGCGACGGGTTCG
>CALMPZ010000463.1 GCA_937871645.1 uncultured Polymorphobacter sp. | reverse complement strand
GCTGCTGCCCGGCGACATCGATGTCGCATTGGAAGCCGGCAGCATCGCCTTTGCGCAGGGCAAGCTCAAGCTGGCGCGCGCCGCCTGGGACGCCATCGTCAAGGTCGCGCCGACCGACCCCGCCGGCATCGAAGCCGCTCGTTTGCTCAAGGAGCATCCGGATACCACCGGGTGACCAGCGCGGCGCTGGCTGGGCTGGGGGACTGGTGGGCACAGCGGCGCGCGGCCGGCGTACCGCGCCGCGTGCTCGGCTTCGCCTTCGTCGCGCTGATCCATCTGATACTCGGCTACATGCTGTTCGTGCTGGCGCCGACGGTGCGCCACAAGCTCGTCGAAATGGGTGCCATCGAAGCGAGCAACGTGCCCGCCGAACGCATCGTCGAAACCCCGACGCCGACTGCCGCGAAGAAGGCCGTGGTCAAGGCTGTCGAAAAGCCCCCCGCCAAGCCACCGCCACCGCCGCCGCTGACTTTCGGCGTCCAGCTCAGCGAGCCGCTCGACATTTCGAAGCTGCCCAACCAGCGCAGCCAGGTCGCCGCAGCCGAAACCAGCGACAGCACCGCGCCGTTCGGCCCCGGCCAGGGCCCCGGCGGCGTGCCACTGTACAATGCCGAATGGGTGCGCGAACCCAGCGATGCCGAACTCGGCGGCTATCTGCCGCCGGGCACGCAAAGCGGCTGGGCCGACATCGCCTGCCGCACCGTCGAAGGCAACCGCGTCGAAGATTGCCAGGAGCTCGGCGAATCGCCGCGCGGCTCGCGGCTCGCCAGCGCGCTGCGCGAAGCGTCGTGGCAGTTCCGCGTCCGCCCGCCGCGCAAGGGCGGCCAGCCGATGTGGGGCACCTGGGTCCGCATCCATTTCGATTTCACCGTCGGCGACGAACCGCCCGAACGCCGATGACCACCGGGAGCAAATTGCCATGATCGCACGCGAACTGATAGATACCGCGCAAATCCCCGGCGGCGATGAGTTGCGGCTGTTCCGCCGCGGCGACGACTTCATGATTGTGCTCGACCGCAACGAGCTGATGAGCAGCCGGATGAGCGGCTCTGAAATCGCGCTCGCCACCATGACCTGCGAACGGCTGGCGGGGCGCAAGGCGCCGCATCTGCTGATCGGCGGCTACGGCATGGGCTTCACGCTGCGCGCGGCACTTGCCGAAGTCGACGCGCAAGCCCGCATCACCGTCGCCGAACTTGTCCCCGAAATCATCGACTGGGCGCGCGGCCCGATGGCAGCGCTCGCCGCCGGCTGCCTCGATGACCCGCGCGTCCGCGTCCACATCGCCGATGTCGGCGCGCTGATCCACGACGGCCGCGCCGAATACGACGCCATCCTGCTCGATGTCGACAACGGCCCCGACGGGCTGGTGCGCGACGACAACGGCAGCCTCTACGCCAAACGCGGCCTCGCCGAAGCCCGCGACGCACTGCGCCCCGGCGGCATATTGGCGGTGTGGTCGGCCGGCCCCGATCCGAAATTCACCCGCCGACTCGGTGCGGCAGGCTTCAGCGTCGAGGAAGTCGTCGTGCGCGCCCGCGCCAACGGCAAGGGGCCGCGACATATCATCTGGTTTGCGACCAAGCAGTCGTAAGGGCCTCCGGCGGGCAGGCCAGCTCTTGTCCAAGACGGCGGCCTGCACCCATTTTATATGGCTGCATAATTTGGTGGACATGGCGCGGCGGGAGTCGCAGGTTCGCATTCCGCATTCGCTCTGGGGAGGGCAATCGATGGCGTGCTGTGCATTCGCGGTCTATCTGCTGAG
>CALMPZ010000462.1 GCA_937871645.1 uncultured Polymorphobacter sp. | reverse complement strand
TGGGGGCGTATCCGGCGCGCAACATCGCCGCGAACATTGCTGACCTGAAAGCGCAGGTCGCGGCATGTAGCCAGGGGGCCGCAGCGCTCAAGGTGCTGGTTGCGGCGCATGGGCAGGACGTCGTCGCGGCCTATATGGGCCATGTCCAGGACCATGCCGACGAGGCGGTGCGCCGGGTGCTGGAGACGCTCGACAGCGGTAGCTTCACCTACCCGATGGACAACGGCGCGGAGGTTTCGGTGCGCATCACCGTCGACCGCACCGCACGCACCGCGCACGTCGATTTCACCGGCACCAGCACGCAGCGCCCCGACAATTTCAACGCGCCGCGCTCGATTGCGCGCGCGGCGGTGCTCTATGTGTTCCGCTGCCTGGTCGGCGACGACATCCCGCTCAACGACGGCTGCCTGCGCGGCGTGACGCTGACCGTGCCGCCGGGCTCGATGCTCGATCCGGCCTATCCGGCGGCGGTGGTCGCGGGCAATGTCGAAACCAGCCAGGTCGTCACCGATGCGCTTTTCGGTGCATTGGGCGTGATGGCGGGCGCGCAGGGGACGATGAACAACTTCACCTTCGGCAATACCCAAGTGCAATATTACGAAACCGTCGCGGGCGGCGCGGGCGCGGGCGCAGACTTCGACGGCGCCAGCGCGGTGCAGACGCACATGACTAACAGCCGGCTGACCGACCCCGAGATACTGGAAACGCGCTTCCCGGTGCGGCTCGAAACCTTCGCGATCCGGCGTGGCTCGGGCGGCGCGGGGGCGCACCACGGCGGCGACGGCGTCGTGCGCCGCGTACGCTTCCTCGAACCTGTCACCGCGGGTATGTTGGCGAACCGCCGCGATGTGCCGCCGTTCGGGTTGGCTGGTGGCACCAACGGCGCGACAGGCCGCAACTGGGTCGAACGCGCCGACGGCAGCCGCGAGGATTTCGGCGCAACCGCGACGGTGATGTTGGCGGCGGGTGATGTGTTCGTGATTGAAACGCCGGGCGGCGGCGGCTTCGGAAAGGTGGGCGGCTGATGCTGGTGCTGTCGGGAATTGGCGTCATCGTCATCGGTTTCGTGCTGCGTTTCAACCCGCTGCTGGTGGTGACGGTGGCGGCGCTGGTCACCGGCTGGGCGGCGGGGCTCGATGCGCTGACGGTGGTCGCGGCGCTCGGCAAGGCGTTCAACGACAACCGTTATGTCAGCGTCATCTGGATCGTGCTGCCGGTGATCGGGCTGCTCGAACGCTACGGGCTGCAGGAGCGCGCGCGGACGCTGATTTCGTCGATCCATGCCGCCACCGTCGGGCGGTTGCTGCTGACCTATATGGTGTTCCGCCAGTTGACCGCAGCGGCGGGCCTCAACGCGATTGCAGGCCACGCGCAGACGGTGCGGCCGCTGCTGGCACCGATGGCGGTGGCCGCTGCCGAAAAGCAGGGTGCGACGACCGATGCCGAACATCAGAAAATCCGCGCGATGGCGGCGGCAACCGACAATATCGGGCTGTTTTTCGGCGAGGACATCTTCCTCGCCGTCGCGTCGATCCTGCTGATCAAGGGCTTCCTCGAAAACTACGGCATCATCCTGAGCCCGCTGTCGCTGTCGGTGTGGGCGATTCCGACGGCGCTGGCGGCGCTGCTGATCCACGGCTTCCGGCTGTGGCGCCTCGACAAACGGCTGGCGGCCAAGGCAGCGGCGCGATGATCGGGCTATCGTTCATCTATACGCTTGGCGGCATCGTGTTCGCGGCGTTCGCGCTGCTCAGCGCGCGCGACCAGACCAACCCCAAGCGCTGGGGCAATGCCGCGTTCTGGGGGCTGCTGGCACTGAGTTTCCTCGGCGGTAACGCGCTAGGCGACCTCGGCAACGGCGTGTTGGTGCTGGTGCTGGTGGCGCTCGCCGGGTTCGGCGCGGTCGGGCGCAGCCACCCGCCGACGACCGATGCGGCAACGCGCAGCGCATCCGCGACCAAGTTCGGCAACCGGCTGTTCGTGCCGGCGCTGGCGATCCCGGTGACGGCGCTCGCGGGTACTTTGCTGTTCAAATACATCACCGTCGGCGGCGTGCCGCTGGTTGATCCCAAGCAGACGACTCTGGTGTCGCTGGCGCTCGGCGTGCTGGTGGCGCTGGCGCTGGCGACCGCGATGCTGCGGCCGCCGAAACTCGCAAGCCTCCAGGAAGGGCGGCGGCTGGTCGATGCCGTCGGCTGGGCGGCAATCCTGCCGCAGATGCTCGCCGCATTGGGCGGGGTGTTCGCGCTCGCGGGCGTCGGCGATGTCGTCGGGCAGGGGGTCAGCGCGATTGTCCCCGATGGCAATCTGCTCGCGGCGGTCGCGGCCTATACGCTCGGCATGGCGCTGTTCACGATGGTGATGGGTAACGCGTTCGCGGCGTTTCCAGTGATGACCGCGGCGGTGGCGCTGCCGCTGCTGGTCCACGGGTTCGGCGGCAATCCGGCGATCATCGCGGCGATCGGCATGTTGTCGGGGTTCTGCGGGACGCTGTGCACGCCGATGGCGGCGAACTTCAACATCGTGCCGGCGACGTTGCTCGAACTCGATGATCGCAACGGCGTCATCAAGGCGCAGGTGGCGACGGCATTGCCGCTGCTCGCAGTCAACACACTGCTGATTTACGGACTGGCATTCTGATGACCCTGACCCCCGGCCTCGCATCGCGCATGGCGAATATTGCGCTGGCGCATACCGTGCGCGAATTCCCGCACAAGCTCGACCATGTCTGGAACGACGTCGGCGACGGCACGCGGCCGAGCGTGCAGCATCCGATCTTCTACGGCAGCTTCGACTGGCACAGCTGCGTTCACGGCTATTGGCTATTGCTGCGGCTGCTACGGCTTTTCCCAGACTTGCCCGAAGCGGCGGCCATCCGCGCGCGCGCCAATGATGTTTTTACCGCCGAGAAGGTCGCGGGCGAGCTGGCCTATCTGTCGCGCCCCAACAGTGGCGGTTTCGAGCGGCCTTACGGCTGGGCGTGGCTGCTGGCGTTGCACGGCGAGGCGGCATTGCACGATGCCGCTTGGGGCGCGGCACTCGAACCGCTGGCGCAGGCCTTCGCCGCGCGCTTCACCGCGTTCCTGCCGGTGCAGACCTATGCGATCCGCAACGGCAGCCACGCCAACACCGCGTTCGCGCTGGTGCTGGCGCATGACTGGGCGGCAGGGCACGACGCGCCGTTAGCTGCGCTGATCTCGCAACGCGCGCGCGACTGGTACGGCGCCGACCGCGATGCGCAAGGCTGGGAACCCGGCGGTGACGATTTCCTGTCGCCGGTGCTGTGCGAGGCACTGTTGATGCAGCGCGTGCTGCCCGCACTCGACTTCGCCACATGGTTCGCGGCGTTCCTGCCCCGTCTTGCACAAGCCCAACCGCCCGCCTTGTTCACCCCCGCTACCGTCAGCGACCGCAGCGACGGCAAAATCGCGCACCTCGACGGGCTCAACCTCAGCCGGGCGTGGGCGTGGAAAGCATTGGGACGCAGCGACCTGGCGGAAATCCACCTTGCAGCGGGGTTGCCGCATATTGCCGGCGATTATGCCGGCGAACATTGGCTTGCGACCTATGCGCTACTGGCGCTGGCGGGGTGAAGCGCCTGCGGCGGGCAGAGCATTGCCCCTGCACCCAACTCCTAATTCGTCATCCCGGCGAAGGCCGGGATGACGAAAGAAAATGAACGGGGCGGATTCAGTTTGAAGTGCGGAGGGCGCCTAGGCCGCGCGCTTCAGCCGCGCGGCGTGCCAGTCGAGATGGTCGTCGATGAAGCTCGAAATGAACCAATAGCTGTGGTCATAGCCGGCGTGGCGGCGCAAGGTCAGCGGGATGCCGGCCTTGGCGCAGGCGCCTTCGAGCAGTTCGGGTTTGAGCTGTTCGGCCAGGAAATTATCCGCCAGCCCCTGGTCGACAAGCAAGTCGGGCAGCCGTGCGCCATCGGCGATCAGCGCGCAGGCGTCCACGTCACGCCATGCCGCGCGGTCGGCGCCGAGATAGGCGGTCAGTGCCTTTTCGCCCCACGGGCATTGCATCGGCGCGACGATCGGCGCGAACGCCGAAACGCTGCGGTAGCGGCCGGGGTGGGTGAGCGCCAGCGTCAGCGCGCCGTGGCCGCCCATCGAATGGCCGGTGATGCCTTGCGCGTGCATGTCGGCGGGGAAGTGCGCTCCGATCAGCCGCGGCAGTTCGTCGGCGATATAGCTGCCCATGCGGAAGTTCGCGGCCCAAGGTGCCTGCGTTGCATCGAGGTAGAAGCCCGCGCCTTGGCCCAGGTCATACGCGGCGTCATCGGCGACGCCCTCGCCGCGCGGGGAGGTGTCGGGCATCACCAGCATCAGCCCGAGTTCGGCGGCGCGGCGCTGGGCGCCGGCCTTGACGCTGAAATTCTCCTCGGTGCAGGTCAGCCCGGCGAGGCACCACAGCACCGGCACCGGCCGCGTTGCGGCCTGCGGCGGGGTGAACACGGCAAAGCGCATCGCCGTGCCGGTGCTCGAAGATTCGTGGCGATAGAAGCCTTGGCGGCCGCCGAAGCAATGCGCGGTCGAAAGCGTCTCGTACGGCATGGCCTGTCCCTAAAATTTCGTGCCGGCGGCCTTGGCATCGGGCGCCATCATTGACTGATAGACTTGCTCGAACGCTTCGGAGTCGACGCTGATGTCGCCGCGGAATGGATAGTCCATCGCCGCAATCAGGAAGATAACGACGCCGATGAACGCTGCCAGCAGTCCGGTCAGCACGACATGGACATGACGCGACATGCGCAGCATCCACACCAGCGCGATGTTGATCGCCGCGCCGAACAGCACCACTGCCCACAACAGCCCGTGGATGCCGGTGTTGACCGACGCCAGTCGCAGCCGGCGCAATTCCATCAGGTTGTTGGCCTGCCGCAGCGCCTCCTGATGGATGACCGTCTCGCCGGCATCCGCCGGCTTGAACGCCTGGACCTGCTTGAAAAAGCTGTCGAGCTCGGCCGTCGTATGGTCTTGCGTTATGCCCTCGCGCTGCAGCGGCCAGGCATTGTCGATGAGGTCGCGCGTGTAGACGCGCAGGTCGCCCTGCAACTGACCGGCGAGCGGGGCGGGATAGCCACCGGCATCACGGTAAAGCGCGCCGAGGCTGGCCGCCTCGCGGTCGACAGTGTTCATCATGTCGGTCAAATTCTGGCTGGCATCGACCGCCATCAGGCCGAGCAGAATGCCGTAGAGCATCGCGAAGCTCGACATCGCGAAGCCGACCATGTCGTTGGCGCGCGAATCGCGGTGCAGCCATTCGAGTGCGGTGAACCGGAACACCAACAGCCCGCCGACGCCGAACGCCGTGAACGCCGCCATGAACGTCAGCGCCATCAGCCAATCGGGGTAGTCGTAGATCCAGTAAAACACGGCCCACGCCCTCAGAAGCGGATGACGGTGCGGATCGACTTGCCTTCATTCATCAGGTCGAACGCATCGTTGATTTTCTCCAACGGCAGGACATGGGTGATCAGGTCGTCGATGTTGATCTTCTTGTTCATGTACCAGTCGACGATCTTGGGTACATCGGTGCGGCCGCGCGCGCCGCCGAAGGCCGACCCCTTCCAGACGCGCCCCGTCACCAGCTGGAACGGCCGCGTGCTGATTTCCTTGCCGGCTTCCGCCACGCCGATGATGATGCTTTCGCCCCAACCGCGGTGGCAGCATTCGAGCGCCTGGCGCATGACATCGGTGTTGCCGGTGCAGTCAAAGCTGTAGTCGGCGCCGCCGTCGGTGAGTGCGACCAGCGTTTCGACGACCTTGTCGTTGCCGATGGCCTTGGGATTGACGAAGTGCGTCATGCCGAAGGCCCGCGCCATGGCTTCCTTGCCCGGATTGATGTCGACGCCGATGATCTTGTCGGCACCCGCAATACGCGCGCCCTGGATGACATTGAGGCCGATGCCGCCGAGCCCGAACACCACGACGTTGGCGCCGGGTTCGACCTTGGCGGTCCAGATCACCGCGCCGATGCCGGTGGTGACGCCGCAGCCGATGTAGCAGATCTTGTCGAACGGTGCGGCCGGATCGACCTTGGCGACGGCGATTTCGGGCAGCACGGTGAAGTTCGAAAACGTCGAGCAGCCCATATAGTGATAGATGGTCTGGCCCTTGTAGCTGAAGCGGCTGGTGCCGTCGGGCATCAGGCCCTTGCCCTGCGTCGCGCGGATGTGCGTGCACAGGTTGGTCTTCTGGCTCAGGCAGCTTTTGCACTGGCGGCATTCGGGCGTGTAGAGCGGGATGACATGGTCGCCGACCTTGACCGAGGTGACCCCGGCGCCGACTTCGCGGACAATGCCGGCGCCTTCATGCCCGAGCACCGACGGGAAGATGCCTTCGCTGTCCTTGCCTTCCAATGTGTAGGCATCGGTGTGGCAGACGCCGGTCGCCATGATTTCGACCAGCACTTCGCCGGCCTTGGGGCCTTCGAGGTCGAGCTCGACGATTTCGAGCGGCTGGTTGGCGGCAAAGGCGACGGCGGCGCGGGTCTTCATGGGTGACTTCCCTTGGGTCTGGACTGGCAATTGCAGCCTCGCTTCTACCGATTTCGGGTTGAAACTCGAAGCGCCAAATCACCGCCAAAACGGCTGGTTTCGACGCGTTCCAAAAATGCGACGAACCGAGTTTGGCAGTCCGACTGTCTTAATTTGACCGTAACACCTTGCTGGTAAACCATATTTCCTGGGGTTGAGCAGCAAAGACAGACAGGGAGTTTAGAGTATGAAGATTTTGGCACTTACGGCAGTCGCGCTCCTCGCGGCCGCACCGGCGATGGCCGTGACAACGGTTAACGCCGACAAGGAAGCACTTCGCATCGCTGCCGAGCGCAATGATGCCTGGCACATCAAGCACCTCGGCCCGGTGACAATGCCGCCGGCCGTCGTCATCGAAGCGCCGGCAAGCGTCGGCGCTGTGCCGGAACCGGCTAGCTGGGCGATGATGGTTGCGGGCTTCGGCCTCGTCGGTGGCGCAGTTCGCCGCCGCAGCATGGCGCGCGTCGCCGCCTGATCTTGCGGTCAGACTGAATTGGGCCCGGTGGACGCACGTCCGCCGGGCCTTTTTCATGCCAGAAGCAGGACGTGCGGCGCGATATCGGCCGGATACAGTCCGGTCAGCCGCGGGTCGGGGAAGGTCTCGACAGCACGTGCATAGGGCTTGAACCCCTGCCGCTGGTAGAAGCGCAGCGCGCCGGGATGGTCGAGATCGCAGGTGTGGACCCAGACGCGCACTGTATCATCGCGCCACGCCCGGCGCAGCGCGTGGCTCATCAACCAGCCGCCATGGCCGTGCCCCGCCAGTTCGGGAGTCAGTCCGATGAATGCCAGCTCGGTCTGGTTCGGCGCTGCGAAATCGAGTTCGATGATGCCGATGGCGGTGCCGTCACGGCGCGTCGCCACGAACAGCTCGGTCGTCGGCGCATCGAGGATTGCCGCAAGTTCGGCGTCCGACAGCAGCAAGCGGCTGAACCACAGCCACGGGCCGCCAATCTTGCGAAACAGCGCGCGATAAGCCTCGACACTCACCGGCGCCGTCCAGCGTTCGAGCTTGAACGGCGCGCGCACCGGCTCGGTCGGTGCGGCGGGGCGTGCAGTCATTTCGAGGCTGGTGACGATGGTGGCCAGTTCGCCCGGCGCGAGTGGTGTCAGTCCCATTTGGCGACGGGCGGCAGGCTCATCAGAATGGCATCGACATTGCCGCCGGTCTTCAGCCCGAACAGCGTGCCACGGTCGTAGATCAGGTTGAATTCGGCGTAGCGGCCGCGATACTGCAGCTGCGTTTCGCGGTCGGCGGCGGTGAAGCTGTCGTGGAGGTGGCGGCGGACCATTTCGGGATAGGCGCTCAGGAACGTCTCGCCGACATCGCGGGTGAAGGCGAAATCCTTGTCCCAGTCGTTTTCCAGCCAGTCATAGAAAATGCCGCCGACGCCGCGTGCGACATTGCGGTGCGGGATGAAGAAATATTCGTCGCACCACTTCTTGAAGCGCGGGTAGTGTTCGGGGTCGTGGCGGTCGCAGGCGGCCTTGAACGCGGCGTGCCAGTCGGCGGTGTCCTGTTCGACCGGCAGCGGCGGGTTGAGGTCGGCGCCGCCGCCGAACCAGCGCTTGGTGGTGACGAGGAAGCGCGTGTTCATGTGCACCGCCGGCACCTTGGGGTTGGCCATGTGCGCAACGAGGCTGATGCCGGTGGCGAAAAAGCGCGGGTCCTCGGACGCGCCGGGGATGGTCTTGGCGAACTCCGGCGAGAAATTGCCGTGGACGGTCGACACATTGACGCCGACCTTTTCGAACACACGGCCCTTCATCACGCCCATCGTACCGCCGCCGCCTTCCGGGCGCTTCCACGGTGTGTAGACAAACCGTCCGGCGGGCTCGTTCCCACCGAGTTCACCTTCAAGGCCTTCGAAAGCCGCGCAAATCCGGTCGCGCAACGACTGGAACCAGGTCTCTGCGGCTTGTTGCTGAGCATCGAGCTTAGTGGTCATGACGGTGTTTCCTGAATCTGGCCTTGGACTTGACGAAGCGCCTCGGCGAGCACGATGCCGGCCGCGACGGCGACGTTCAATGAGCGGGTACCCGGCACCTGGGCAATACGTAATCGCACGGATGCGGCAGCGTGGACGAAATCGGGTGCGCCGGCGCTTTCCTGCCCGACCATGACGATGTCATCTTCGGCAAAGTCTGCGTCAGCGTGGCGGACGTCGCCGCGCGTCGTCAGCAGCATGATCCGCCCCGGCTGCGCGGCGCGGAAGGCCTCCCAGTCGCGGTGGCGCGTCATCTGCACGATGTCGGTGTAGTCGAGCCCGGCGCGGCGCAACTGCCGGTCATCGAACGCGAAGCCGCACGGTTCGATGATATCGACGCCGACCCCCAGGCACGCCGCCAGCCGCAGCATCGTGCCGACATTGCCGGGCTGGTCAGGCTGGAACAGCGCCAGTCGCATGGGGTCAGGCCGGCGGCGCGATGGTCAGATCGAGCGGCGCCAGCCCGTCGATGTGCGCGTGCAGCCGCGCGCCGACAGCGACCGGCCCGACACCTGCGGGCGTGCCGGTGAAAATCAGGTCGCCGGGACGCAGCACCAGATAGCGCGCCAGTTCGGCGATGATTTCGGGCACCGACCAGATCATGTCGGACAGCTTGCCCGACTGGCGCACCACGCCGTCGACGCTGAGGCTGATGGCGGCGTCGGGCATCGTCGCGCCCAGCGTCAGCAACCCGACCGGTGCGGCGCCGTCAAAGCCCTTCGCCATATCCCACGGGCGCGCGGCGGCCTTCGCGGCGGCCTGCAAGTCGCGGCGGGTGAAATCGATGCCGACCGCATGCCCGGCTATGCCGTCCGGCCCGATCGCGACAACGAGTTCAACTTCGTGGTGTAAATCCGACGTCATTGGCGGGTAGGCGAGTGCGCCACCGGCTACGACCGACGACGCATGCTTGCTGAAAAAGAACGGCGGCTCGCGTACCGGGTCGCTACCCATTTCGCGCGCGTGCTCGGCGTAGTTGCGGCCGACGCAGAACACCCGCCCGACCGCAAAGCGCCGCGTATTGCCGACGATGCCGAGGCTGGCAGGCGGCGCGGGCGCGAACAGATAGGGCGAATCGGACATAGCGGCAGGCCTTTCGGCATCGCCCCTAGCGCAGGCACTGCCGCTGCCGCAAATCGCTGCTATGGTCGCGGCGATGAACACGAACCTTACCCGCGCGCACGCCTTGGCGCTTGATGCCGCCGATCCGCTTGGCGATCTGGTCGATGAATTCGATGTCGCGCCGGGCACCATCCATCTTGCGGGCAATTCGCTCGGGCCGCTGCCGCGCGCTGCCGCGACCGCCGTTGCCGATGCGGTGCACGAACAATGGGGCCGCGGCCTCGTCACCAGCTGGAACAAGGCGGGGTGGTTCGACCTGCCGTACCGCATGGGCGACTCCATTGCCGCACTGATCGGCGCCGAAGCCGGCGAGGTGGTGATGACCGACAGCACCGGCATCAACCTGTTCAAGCTGGTCGCCGCCGCCACCGCGCTCAACCCCGACCGTCGCGTCATCGTCATGGAAGGCAGCAACTTCCCGACCAACAATTACGTCGTGCAGGGGCTGTTGCGATGGCTCGGGCAGGGCCACCAGATCCGCTTTGCCAAAAGTGCCGAGCTTGCCGATGCGATCACCGGTGATGTCGCGGCCGTCGCGCTGACGCACACGCACTACCGCAGCGCGCACATCCTCGACATGGCGGCGCTAACCGCGAAGGCGCACGCCGCCGGCGCGCTGGCGGTGTGGGACCTGTGCCACAGCGCCGGCGCGATGCCCGTCGACCTCAACGCCTGCAACGCCGATTTCGCCGTCGGCTGCACCTACAAATATCTCAACGGCGGCCCCGGCAGCCCGGGGTTCGCCTATGCCGCCGCCCGCCACCACGCCGCACTCGACCAGCCGCTGACGGGCTGGTGGAGCCACCGCGCGCCGTTCGCATTCGACCGCGACTATGTGCCCGCCGACGGCATCGGCCGGCTGCTCACCGGCACGCAGCCGATTCTGTCGATGGTCGCGGCGCAAGCCGGCCTTGATCTCGCCGCGCGTGCCGGCACTGACGCGGCGCGGGCGAAATCGATGGCGCTCGGTGCCTTGTTCGTCGACCTGTTGGCAGCGCGGCTGCCCGACGCCGGTTTCCGCCTCGCCAGCCCGCGTGACGCGGCGGCACGCGGCGGTCATGTCGCCTATGACCAAGACGACGGTTATCCGCTGATGAAGGCGCTGATCAGTCGCGGCGTCATCGGCGATTTCCGCGCCCCCACCACAATGCGCTTCGGCTTTTCGCCGCTGTATTTGCGCTACGCCGACATCTGGGATGCGGTCGACCGGCTGGTGGCGGTTGTCGACAGCGGGCTATGGCGCGCGCCCGAATTCCAGATCGCCGAGGCGGTAACCTGATGCGCCGGCTGCACAATCCCGCGAAAACCGGCGCCACACGGCCAATGTGCCAAATTGCCCGTTGCACTGTGGCACCTGTCGCGGCTATCAGCCTTTCCAGTTCACGCGCGCCGCAGGGGTGGCGCACACTTTGTGTTATGAGGGTGGCGCCGTATGGCAACTGATCAAGCCCATGTATCGGCAGCGGGCGAGCTGACCGAAAGCGGCGAGCGCCGCCGCGATTTCATCTATATCGCCACCGGGGCGTTTGCCGCGGTTGGTGCCGCCACGGTGGCATGGCCGCTGGTCAACCAGATGAACCCGTCGGCCGACGTGCTGGCGCTCGCATCGATCGACGTCGACCTGTCGGCGATCAAGCCCGGCCAGGCGGTCAAGATCAGCTGGCGCGGCATGCCGGTGTTCGCGCGCAACCTGACGCAGGCCGAACAGGATGCCGCCAACAAGGTTGCGGTTTCGAGCCTGCGCGACCCGCAGACGCTCGCCGAACGCACCAAGGAAGGCCATGCCAACTGGCTGATCACCATGGGCGTTTGCACCCACCTCGGCTGCGTGCCGCTGGGCGCCGGCGAAGGCGAGTTCAAGGGCGACTTCGGCGGCTATTTCTGCCCGTGCCACGGCTCGCAGTATGACACGGCCGCGCGCATTCGCTCGGGGCCGGCACCGACGAACCTCGTCGTGCCCGAATACGCGTTCAAGTCGCCGACCAGCGTGACGATCGGATAAGGTGAAACCATGAGCTTTCCCTGGGCCAAGCATTACGAACCCACGACCGATGTCGGCAAGTGGATCGATTCGCGCCTGCCGCTGCCGCGGCTGATCTATGATTCAGTCGGCGCTGGCTATCCGGTGCCGAAGAACCTCAACTATTTCTACAACTTCGGCGTGCTCGCCGGTGTCGCCTTGGTCGTCCAGATCATCACCGGCATCATCCTGGCGATGCACTACGCGCCGAACACCGGCCTCGCGTTCAACTCGGTCGAACACATCATGCGCGATGTGAACTCGGGCTGGATGCTGCGCTACATGCACGCCGTCGGCGCCAGCTTCTTCTTCATCGTCGTCTATCTGCACATCTTCCGCGGGCTGTATTACGGCTCGTACAAGCCGCCGCGCGAAGTGCTGTGGCTGCTCGGCATGGTCATCTACCTGCTGATGATGGCGACGGGCTTCATGGGCTATGTCCTCGTCTGGGGCCAGATGAGCTTCTGGGGCGCGGCGGTCATCACCAACCTGTTCTCGGCAATTCCGATCGTCGGCGATGCCATCCACACCTGGCTGCTCGGCGGTTTCTCGCCCGACAACGCCACGCTCAACCGCTTCTTCTCGCTGCATTATCTGCTGCCGTTCGTGATTTTCGGCGTGGTCATCCTGCACGTCTGGGCGCTGCATATCCCCGGTTCGAACAACCCGACCGGCGTCGATATCAAGGGCCCGCAGGACACCGTGCCGTTCCATCCCTACTACACCGCGAAGGACTTTTTCGGTCTCGGCGTCTATTTCACGCTGTTCGCCATCGTCGTGTTCTACCTGCCGAACTCGCTCGGCGAACCCGACAACTACATCCCGGCAAACCCGCTTTCGACGCCGGCGCACATCGTCCCCGAATGGTATTACTGGCCGTTCTACGCCATCCTGCGCGCCTTCACCGTCGACTTCCTGTGGGTGCCGGCGAAGCTGTGGGGCGTGCTCGCGATGTTCTCGGCGATTCTGCTGCTGTTCTTCCTGCCGTGGCTCGACAAGTCGCCGGTGCGGTCGAACACCTATCGCCCGCTGTCGAAGCTGTTCTTCTGGATCCTGGTGGTCGACTGCCTCATCCTCGGCCTGTGCGGCGCCAAGCCCGCCGAGGAACCGTGGCTGCGCATCAGCCAGCTCGCCGCAGCGTACTACTTCGCGCACTTCCTGATCATTCTGCCGATCATCAGCCGCATCGAACGGCCGCTGCCGCTGCCGAAGTCGATCTCGGAAGCCGTGCTGACCAATGCCGGCCATAGTGTCGAAGCTGCTCGCGCTGCGGTTGCCGCCGTGCCGCAGCCGGCCGCGTAAGGGGATTACCAATGGGTCGTTTGATCGCCTTTCTCGCGCCGTTCGCCATTGGCGGTGTCTTTGTCCTCGCGTTGATCGTCGGGGCGCTGATGCCGCGCGACGCAGTGACGCCCGACGCCACCAAGGCGCATTTCGAAGAAGCCAAGCACGTCAGCTTCAAGAGCGACGGCGCCTTTGGTACCTTCGACCGGGCGCAGCTGCAGCGCGGCTTCCAGGTCTATCAGGAAGTCTGCGCAGCCTGCCATTCGCTCAATCAGGTGGCCTTCCGCGACCTCGCCGCGCTCGGCTTCACGCCGGCGGAAATCAAGGCCATCGCCAAGAAGAACGATCAGCCGACGATCGACGAAAAGACCGGCGACGCCGCAACGCGCCCCGGCCTGCCGTCGGACAAATTCTATGGCCCCTACGCCAATGACGTCGCCGCACGTGCCGCCAACAACAACGCGCTGCCGCCTGACCTGTCGCTGATGACCAAGGCCCGCGAACACGGCAACCGCTACGTCTATTCGCTGCTGACCGGCTATACCAACGCGCCGGCGGGCTGGAAGGTGCCCGCCGGGCTGCACTACAACCCGTACTTCAAGTCGATCAACATCGCGATGCCGGCCCCGCTGACCAGCGAAGGCCAGGTCGAATACACCGACGGCACCAAGCCGACGGTCGACCAGATGTCGAAGGACGTCACCGCGTTCCTGATCTGGACCGCCGAGCCCAAGCTCGTCGAACGCCACAAGACCGGCTTCGGCGCGGTCATCTTCCTGCTCATCATGACGGGCTTGGGCTACCTCAGCTATCGCCGCGTCTGGGCGGAGATCAAGTACAAGACCAAGAAGGGCGAAGTCGCTTCGGCGTAAGCCCTTCGCGCGTCTGAAAGTTCAAGGCCGCCCGGCAACGGGCGGCCTTTTTCTTGGGCGCTGGAAAGGGCCTCCGGCGGGCAGGCCTGAGGCCTGCACCCGATGTTGGGTGGAATGTCCTAAATGGGGTGGCGAGCGGACGTCACCTACCCCAGTTTAAGACAATGGTTGGA
Organism: uncultured Polymorphobacter sp.; assembly: GCA_937871645.1. Classification (GTDB taxonomy): domain Bacteria; phylum Pseudomonadota; class Alphaproteobacteria; order Sphingomonadales; family Sphingomonadaceae; genus Polymorphobacter_A. The sequence goes on along the minus strand of CALMPZ010000462.1, from coordinate 2,187 downwards.
ACAACGAATATCAACACCGTCGTCGCCCACGCCACCCCAAACGCAAGCAGGTAGTTGCGCGCATCTCCGCCAAACGGACGTCGCCAATAGGCGATGCCGAATGGGATGCCCCAAAAGGCTGCCGATCCGACTGCGCAACCAAGGAAGAATGAAGTTAATGTGACACCATTCATCGACCGACATTGGCATTGGCGGCCAATGTCCGCAACGGGTCGTTTGCTGACCGACAGCTCTTGCCCCCTTGCCCTCAAACAATCGGGTGCAGGCCTCAGGCCTGCCCGCCGGAGGCCCTTGCTCTAGCGGACACCCGCGTAACGCGGGTCCTTGACCAGCAGCGTCACCACCACCAACGCGCAGCCGAGCAGCGCCATCGACAGCCCGATCAGCGTGGTGAAGCCGTAGACCGTCGCGATGACGCCGCCGATCAGCGGGCTGATTGAAGCGACCGAGGTTTCGGCGGTGGCCGACATGGCGAGGCGCATCGGGATATCTTCGCGGCTGCCGAATTCGAGCACCAGCGTCTGCGCGCCCATCATATAGCCCGAACTCGCCGCACCCATCGCGACGAAGCCGAGCACGAAGCCGGTCTGGTCGTGCGCCACCAGCATCATCGCGAACGCGCCGATCCACAGCAGCAGCGACAGCACGAACACCAGCCGGAAGCCCTTGCGGTCGCCGAGCACGCCCCAGACCAGATTGGCCAGCGTGTCGGCGCCCAGGAACGCGAACGACAACAGCCCGAGCGCGCGGCCATCAAGGTGCATGACCTGCCCGGCATGGAGGATGCAGAACGGCATGCCGATGCGACCGGCGGTGGTCAGCAACTGGCCGATCAGGAAGTACTTGTAGGCCTTGTCATTGAGCAGCAGCGGCAGCTCGCGCAGCCGGTGGCGCAGCTTCATCGGGGCGCGGCGCTGGTGGCTGTCGGGCTCGCGGATCAGCATGACCAGCACCGTCAGGCCAAGGCTGGTCAGGATGAAGCTGAGCATGAACGTCGTGGCATAGCCGTTGCCGAGCACATTGCCTTCGATCAGCGTCTTGCCCGCCCACCACGACAGTGCCGCCGCAATCGCGCCGCCCGCCAGGTTGCGATAGCCCTGCAGCCGGCCGCGCTTTTCGAGCGGGATGACCTTCGCCATCAGCATCTGGAACGACACGCGCTGCGCGCCCGAATAATAGCCGAACATCGTCAGGAACAGCAGCGTCAACCCGATCAGCCACGGCCCCGACAGCAACCACCCCGCCAGCGCCAGCCCAAGCAGCGGCAGCCGCATCATCATGCCGGTGCGGAGCGCCGTGGGCAGGATGCGCTTCTTGTCCTCGATCGCACTGGCGTTGAGCAGCGGCGACGCCACAGCACCAATCTGCTGCAACGCCTGCGATACGCCGACCATCATCGACGACCCGGTCAGCATGAAGATGTACGCCGGCACGAACGTCGGCGCGTTGATCAGCCGGAACCCCGTCATGCCGAGCATGCCGTGGCCGAAATTGGCTATGAAGTTGCGCTTCAGATTCGCCGCGACAAACGCATCATTGGCATGGTCGTCGGGCGCGAGCGTGGGGTCATCGAAGTCGATGCCGTGGCGTTCGAGGTCGTCTTCGTTGACGGTCATTTTAGAGAAAGGGCCTCCGGCAGGGCAGGGCTGAGCCCTGCACCCATTTGTTTTTGGTCGTCATCCCGGCGAAGGCCGGGACCCAGCATTTTGTTGCAGGCAGTGAAAAGAAAGCTGGGTCCCGGCTTTCGCCGGGATGACGGAGGATTGGTTACGTCGGGTGCAGGCGTCACGCCTGCCCGCCGGAGGCCGTTGCTGCTCTATCTTCAATACCCTGCCAAACTTGCATACCGGTCGCGGTGAAACGTCGACGATCCCCAGGCGTTTTCGAGGACGCGGGCGCGTTTGATGTAGAAGGCGATGAAATATTCGTCGGTCATGCCGATGCCGCCGTGGAGTTGGATGGCTTCGCGGCTGACGAGGTGGAGCGTATCGTTGGCGGTGGCCTTGGCGAGTGACGCCATCGCCGGCACGTCGGTGCTGCTGTCGAGCGCGGCGAGCGCGGCTTCGACATCGGTGCGCATCAGTTCGATGCGCGTGAACAGCTCCGCCATGCGGTGCTGCAGCGCCTGGAAGGTAGCGAGGATCTGCCCGAACTGAACGCGCTGCTTGAGATAGTCGAGCGTCACCC
>CALMPZ010000461.1 GCA_937871645.1 uncultured Polymorphobacter sp. | reverse complement strand
TGCCTCGCTGCTGTTCGCCGGCGCGGCCAAGGGCGGTCTCGGCGCACCGTTCTTCGACAGCCGCACGCAGCTCTACACGCTCAACGCCTGGGCGCTGTTCGGCGAGGCCTATTGGCAGGCGACCGAAACCCTCAAGCTGACCGTCGGTGCGCGTTACACCTCCGACAGCAAGCACGTCGAAGATGGCCAGCCCAACCCGCTGTACAATCTCGGCATCGTTCCGTTCGGCACCCAGGACATTTCGGACAGGATCACCTATCGCACGCCCGACCTCGACCAGACGGCGGGCACCGGTCGCATCCTGCTGCAATGGACGCCGACGCTCGACTGGACCGACTCGACGATGGTCTATGCGTCCTATTCGCGTGGCTATAAATCGGGCGGTATCAACCCCGGCTTCAATCCCGCGGTCATTACCGATGCCAAGGTCAACTTCGGGTCCGAACACGTCAACGCGTTCGAAATCGGCTGGAAGAACCGGGCGTTCAACGGCACGCTGCAGGCCAACCTGACTGCGTTCTACTATGACTATCAGGGCATGCAGATCAGCCGCATCATCGCGCGCTCGTCGTTCAACGACAACACCGATGCGACGGTCTACGGCCTCGAAGCCGAATTCGTCATCCAGCCGTCGCCCGCGCTGCAGCTCAACGCCAACTTCAGCTACCTGCACACGTCGATCAAGGATCTGCAGATCCCCAACTCGCGCGACCCGAGCGGCGGCCGCGACGATACCGTCATCATCAAGGACGGCTCGCTCGCCGGCGCCGGCGCCAACTGCGTCGTCCAGCCGACGGTGGCCGGCAATGCGGCCGGCGCCAATCTGCTGGTCAATGCCGTCAATTCGGCACTACCCGGTGGTTTCAAGGGCACCGTACCGGTACCCGGCACCTCGACGACGGGTGCATTCAGCTACTGCTCGGTGCTCGCGAACTCGGTCGCCAACCCGTCCTCGGGCTTGCGGGCGCTGTTCAACACGCCGACCGGTCCGCTGCCTTTCGTCTACATCACCCAGGGCGATGGCTCGGTCATCCTGCCGACCGGGATCAACGAAGACCTCAGCGGCAACCAGCTGCAGAACTCGCCCGAGTTCAAGTTCGCCGTCGGGGCGCAATACAACTTCGACATCGGCGCGAACATGGGCGGCTTTGTCCGCGGCGACTTGAACTTCACCGGCAACGCTTATGGCCGCATCCAGAACAGCTTCGCTGACCGGATCCCGGCCTATACGACGATCAACCTGCAGGCGCAGATCAACGGCGCCAACAACCGCTGGTACATTCGCGGGTTCATCCAGAACCTGCTCGACAATTCGTCGGTTACCGGTCTCTACGTCACCGACGCCTCGTCGGGGCTGTTCAACAACATCTTCACGGTTGATGCGCGCGGCTTCGGCGACGCGGTGGGCTTCAACTTCTAAAGCACGCGCGGGCCCTCCAACCCGGCAATTGGCCGGCCTCGTCCCTTCCGGGACGAGGCCGGTTTTTTTGTGGTTCGGACTGCAGCACGGCGACTGACATCATGAATTTGACAGAAATCGCCAAATAGGCTATAAATTTCATTGCTCGATCAATGGTTCAGACCACCACCACGGCACCAGACTGTAAACTTCGCCAAACCGCGAATCTTCGTACAGATTGTAAACTTCACGGTGCATCCAGCAGCGCTGCGCGCACTACAACGGCACAGCCGCCGCCGGGTCTAGAATTTCCCCGAACGACCTTCGCCGCGGCTGAAACGCTGCGCCCCCGCGACCGACTCGCCGCTGGCCAGTGTCGCGGCGCCGTGGGCGAACTCGGCGGCGATGGCGTCGGCTTCACCCAGCGCCCACTGACCATGGACCGAAGCCAGATCGCCGCGCAGGCATAGCTGCGGGAAGGCGGCGATCTGCGTGGCGAGCGCGATGGCAGCGTCGAGCGCGGTACCGTCGTCGACGACGCGGTTGGCCAGCCCCATGGCGAGCGCTTCATCGGCACCGACTGCACGGCCGGTGAGGATCATGTCGAGCGCCCGCGACGCGCCAATCAGCCGCGGCAGTCGCACCGTGCCGCCGTCGATCAGCGGCACGCCGAAGCGCCGGCAGAACACCCCGAACACCGCCGAGCGTGCCGCAACGCGCAGGTCGCACCAGATCGCCAGCTCTAGCCCGCCGGCGACGGCATGGCCTTCGACCGCGGCAATGACGGGTTTCGACAGCCGCAGCCGCGTCGGCCCCATCGGGCCATCGCCGTCTGGGGCGGCGCGGTTGCCGCCGCCAGTGGCGACCGCCTTGAGGTCGGCACCGGCGCAAAAGCTGGCCTGCGTGCCGGCCAGAACCGCGACCGACAAGCTGTCATCGGCATCGAAGCGCCGGAAGGCGTCGGCAAGTGCGACGGCGGTCGCGCGGTCGACGGCGTTCCGCGCCGCTGGCCGGTCGATCTGGACGACGCATACCGGGCCGCGGGTGGAGGTGATGACGGTCATCGATTCGGGCCTCCCGCCGTGTCTGGTTCAATCCTGCGGGAAGACCTTCTTCCACGCAGTGACGGCGACGCTGGCGAACAATCCCGCCAGCGCATAGGGATCGTCGGCGGCGAACTGGATTGCCGCCTTGCGGTCGGCGAAGTCGATGATCAGCAGCGAGCCGATGGGGGCGCCGTCAAGCCCGAGCAGCGGGCCGGCGACGAGCACCGAATCGACGGTCTTGCCGATATAGGCCAGGTGCTCGGCACGCGTAGCCGCGCGCAAATCGGCACTGTCGGGCTTGTCGATGCAATGGATGGCGAAATAGGACATGCACACTCCGCTACGAACCGGGCGCAACGATTGCGCGTGTGTACCATGTCTAGCGGCTTGGCGGCGGACGTGAAAGGGGCAGTTACACCGGTAGCGCCGCCGCGTCGCGGGTTGACCTCGGCGCGCACCTACCCTATACGCGCGCCTTTCCGCAGATACATCAGGTTCAAGGACTTCCATCATGTCGCGCGTTTGCGAATTGACCGCCAAGGGTCGCCAGGTTGGCAACAACGTTTCCCACGCCAACAACAAGACCAAGCGGGTGTTCCTGCCCAACTTGCAGAACGTCACGCTGATGTCCGAAGTGCTCGGCCGTTCAGTGCGCCTGCGCGTGTCGATGAACGGGCTGCGTTCGGTCGAACATGTCGGCGGCCTCGACAACTGGCTGGTCAAGACCAAGGCTGAAAAGCTCAGCGATCGTGCCGTCAAACTCAAGCGCGAGATCAAGAAGAAGATTGCCGCTGCTGCCGAAGCTGCCGCCGCCGCCTAAACCGCGCTGCGACCCAGTTCTGCAAACCGGCCGGGATAACTCCCGGCCGGTTT
>CALMPZ010000460.1 GCA_937871645.1 uncultured Polymorphobacter sp. | reverse complement strand
GAAACAATATGCCGACGCCAAGGTCGAAGCCGTCGAGCACGACATACAAGAAGACCGCGGTGGCGATCAGGAACGCCCAGATGACGGTGATGTCCATGGCAGCCCCCCTAAACCTCGATCGGCGTGATGCCGGCGGCGCGCAGTGGCACGTCGTGGCTCAGCCCCGATTCTGACGGGTGCGGCGGCCGCGCCATCAGCTTGAGGATGTAGAAAATCCCCGCACCGAACGTCGCGAAATAGACGATGACGAACGCCAGCAGCGACAGCGCCACCGCCGGCGCATCGAGCGGCGAATGGCTGGCGCCGGTGCGGAGCAAGCCGTACACCGTCCACGGCTGGCGCCCGACTTCGGTGGTGATCCATCCTGCGGTGACCGCGACAAAACCCATCGGCGACATCAGCAGCGCAAACCGCTGCAGCCAGCGCGCGTCGTGCAGCCGGCCCTTCATGCGCGCCCACAGGCTCCACACCCCGAGCAAAACCATGCCGAAGCCGATCGCCACCATGATGCGGAACGTCCAGAACACGATCGACACGCGCGGCCATTGATTGCGCGGAAAGGCGTCGAGCCCGGCGAGCGGCGCGTCCGGATCGTGCTTCAGGATCAGCGAGCCGAGCTTGGGGATTTCGACAGCATCGCGCATCACCCCGGCGTCCTGGTCGGGCACGCCGAACAGGATCAGCGGCGCGCCGTCAGGCCAGCTTTGGTAGTGGCCCTCCATCGCCGCGATCTTGGCTGGCTGGTGCTTCAGCGTGTTGAGGCCGTGCGCGTCGCCGGCGACAATCTGCAAGGGTGCAACCACTACCATCATCCACATCGCCATCGAGAACATGACGCGCGCGCCGGCATTGGCCCCCTGAGCATTGGCTTTTTCGTGGAGCAAGTGCCACGCCCCCACCCCGCCAACGACCAGCGCCGTCGTCAGATAGGCCGCAAGCACGGTGTGGACGAGCCGGTACGGCATGCTCGGGTTGAAGATAATGGCGAGCCAGTCGTCAGGCGTGAACTGCCCCGCCGCGTTGATGCCGAAGCCAACCGGCGTCTGCATCCAGCTGTTGACCGAAATGATCCAGAACGCCGAAATCGCCGTGCCGACCGCGACCATCAGCGTCGCCAGGAAATGCAGCCGCTTGCCGACACGCTCCATGCCGAACAACATGACGCCGAGGAAGCCGGCCTCGAGAAAGAAAGCGGTGAGCACTTCATACGCCATCAGCGGCCCGATCACCGGCCCCGCCTTGTCGGAGAATACCGACCAGTTGGTGCCGAACTGATACGCCATGACGATGCCCGACACGACACCCATGCCGAACACCAGCGCGAAGATTTTCAGCCAGTATTTGAACACGTCGAGATAGACGCTGCGCCCCGTCCACAGCCAGCGCGCTTCGAGCACCGCGAGGTAGCTCGCCAGCCCGATGCTGAACGACGGAAAGATGAAATGAAACGTCACGGTGAAGGCGAACTGCGCCCGCGCAAGATCCACGGCAGCGAACTGGTCGAACATGCGCGTTTTCCTCGAGTCGCGATGCGTCTCAATAGGCCTTTGCCGCTGCTGTCGCCATGCCCGGCGGCGCCCGCGATGTCGCAGTCACGCCGCACCGCAACGCGACATTCGCGGCAGTAGCCGCGCGCGCCCAAGCCGCGTAAACTGCAGCTTGCGAATTGCCTTAAAGGTCAGTATAGCTGACCTATTAATTGAGGGAATAACTGATGGTCGCTGGCTTGCCGCCCGTATCGCTCGACGACAAATACACGCACACCGAGGGGCGTATTTTCCTGTCGGGCGTGCAAGCGCTGGTGCGGTTGCCGCTGGTGCAGCGCGCGCGCGACAAGGCGGCGGGGCTCAATACCGGCGGCTTCATATCGGGCTATCGCGGCTCGCCGCTCGGCACCTACGACCAGGAACTGTGGCGCGCGAAAAAGCTGCTCGCGGCCGAAAACATCATCTTCCAGCCCGGCGTCAACGAGGAACTCGGCGCCACCGCCGTCTGGGGCACGCAGCATGTCGGCATGCGCCCCGGTGCCACCGTCGATGGCGTGTTCGGCATCTGGTACGGCAAGGGCCCCGGCCTCGACCGCGCGATGGACGTTCTGAAGCACGCCAACGCTGCGGGCACTTCGCCCAACGGCGGCGTGCTGGCGATTGTCGGCGATGACCATGGCGCCAAGTCCTCCACCCTGCCCCACCAGTCCGACCATAATTTCCAGGCGGCGTTCGTGCCGTTCCTCGCCCCGGCATCGGTGCATGAATTCGTCGAATACGGCCTGCTCGGGCTGGCGATGAGCCGATTTGCCGGCACGTGGGTCGGCTTCAAGGCCACCGCCGACACGGTCGAAACATCGGCCACCGTCGATCTGGCGAACGAGTGGAATCCGATCATCCTGCCGCCGTTCGACTTCCCCGAAGGCGGCATTCACATCCGCGGCGGCGACATCTGGCGCGAGGAAGACACCCGTCTGCAGCGCTACAAGGGCTTTGCCGCGCTGGCGTTTGCCAAGGCCAACAAGATCGACCGCGTCATCTGGGACACGCCCAAACCGCGCTTCGGCATCGTCACCACCGGCAAGGCCTATGCCGACACGATGGAAGCGCTCGACGAGCTCGGCATCGACGCCAATGTCGCGTCGCAGATCGGCCTGCGCGTCTACAAGGTCGGGATGCCCTGGCCGCTTGAACCCGACGGCATCCGCGCGTTTGCCGAAGGCCTGGAGGAAGTCCTCGTCATCGAGGAAAAGCGCGAGTTCATCGAACATCAGTTGCGCTGGCAGCTTTACAACTGGCGCGAGGCCGTGCGCCCGCGCGTTGTCGGCAAGCATGACGAGAACGGCGAATGGCTGCTGTCGCCCGACAACGAGCTGTCGCCCGGCGTCATCGCGCACATCGTCGCGGCGCGCATCCAGAAATATTACGACACCGACGCAATCCGCGCGAAGCTGGCGTTCTTCACCGATCAGGACGCCAAGGCCGCCGCGTACGACGTGCCGATCAAGCGCCCGCCGTATTTCTGCTCGGGCTGCCCGCACAACACCTCGACCAAGCCCCCCGAAGGCTCGCGCGCACTCGCGGGCATCGGCTGCCACATCATGGCACTGTGGATGGACCGCGCCGAAACCTTCACGCAGATGGGCGGCGAAGGCGTGACCTGGGTCGGCGAAGCGCCGTTCACCACCGAAAACCACGTGTTCGCCAACCTTGGCGACGGCACTTATTTCCATTCGGGCCTGCTCGCGGTGCGCGCGTCGATCGCCGCCAAGGTCAACATCACTTACAAGATTTTGTACAATGACGCGGTCGCCATGACCGGCGGCCAGACGCACGACGGCGAGCTGACCGTGCCGATGATTGCCGCGCAGATGGTTGCCGAACACGCCAAAAAGGTCGTCGTGCTGACCGAGGACCTGTCGCGCTACGACGGCGTCAAATTGCCCGACGGCGTGCCGCTGTATGACCGTTCGGCGCTGCCCGCGGTGCAGGACGAAATGCGGGGCACGCCGGGCTGCACGGTCATCATTTTCGACCAGACCTGCGCCGCCGAAAAGCGCCGCCGGCGCAAGCGGAAATTGATGGCCGACCCCGACCAGCGCGTCTTCATCAACGCAGCCGTCTGCGAAGGCTGCGGCGACTGCTCGGTGCAATCGAACTGCGTCAGCATCGAGCCGGTCGAGACCGAATTCGGCCGCAAGCGCAAGATCAACCAGTCGAGTTGCAACAAGGATTACAGCTGCCTCAAGGGCTTCTGCCCGAGCTTTGTCACGGTTTCTGGCGGTGTGATCCGCAAGGCCAAGGCGGTCGATACCATCGACCTCAGCGCCGTGCCCGACCCCGTTATTGCCTCGCCCAGCGACGGCTACAACATCATGGTCACCGGCATAGGCGGCACCGGCGTGCTGACCGTGTCGGCGCTGCTCGGCACCGCCGGCTACCTTGAGGGCAAGGCCGCGACGACCGCCGACATGGCCGGCCTCGCGCAGAAGGGCGGCGCGGTTTACAGCCATGTGCGCCTCGCCGAACACGACGACGACCTGCTCTCCCCGCGCATCATCGCCGGCGGCGCCGACCTGGTGCTGGCGTGCGACGCGGTGGTCGCCGCCGACCGCGCCTGCCAGACGCTGATGTTACCCAACCGCACCGCCGTGGTGGCGAACGGCGAGATTGCGCCGACCGCCGATTTCGCGCGCAACCGCGACTTGGATTTCCGCTCGAAGGCGGTCGAAAAGGCCATTCGCAACGCGTCGAACCCCAACGCCACCAGCTTCATCGCCGCCGATACCATCGCGACGGTGCTGCTCGGTGACGCCATCGGCGCCAACATCCTGCTGATGGGCTTTGCCTGGCAGCAGGGGCTGATCCCGCTGAAGCGCGAAAGCATCGAGGCGGCGATCGACCTCAACGGCGTGGCGATCCCGTTCAACAAGCGCGCCTTCGCGCTGGGGCGCCTGCTGGCGCACAGCCCGGCGAAGGTGCTGGAAATGGTCGAGGCCGCACGCGGTCCGGCACTGCCGCCGCCGGCGACCAGTCTCGACGACATCGTCGCGCGCCGCATCGCCGACCTGACCGCGTATCAGGACGCCAACTACGCCGCGCGCTTCAACACTTTGGTGGCGCGCGTGCGGGCAAGCGGCAATGACGTGCTCGCCGAAACCGTGGCGCGTTCGATGTACAAGCTGATGGCGTACAAGGACGAATATGAAGTCGGGCGCCTGTACAGCGACGGGCGTTTCCGCGCCGCGTTCGACGCGCAGTTCAGCGGCGGCTCGGCCAAGGTGCAGCTGTCGCCGCCGATCTTCGCCAAGCTCGACCCCGCCACCGGTCGTCCGAAGAAGTACAGCTTCGGCCCGTGGATCTTCAATGCATTCGGGCTGCTCGCCAAGATGAAGGGCCTGCGCGGCACGGCGTTCGATATCTTCGGCTACAGCGAAGAACGCCGCGAGGAACGCGCCGCGATTGGCGAGTATGAAGCCGATGTGGAAAAACTGCTTGCCGGTTTGAACGCCGATAACGCCGCGCTGGCCAATGAAATCGCCGCACTGCCGCTCGGTGTGCGCGGCTTCGGGCCGGTCAAGGCCAAGGCGGCTGAAGAAGCCAAGGCCAAGGCTGCCGAACTCTGGGCGCGCTGGCCCGGCGTGGCGCAACGCGCTGCAGCTTAGCGCGCCGACCGGCCCGCACAACGCGGGCACCCGCAACAAGAAAGGGCCCGCTTGCGCAGGCCCTTTCCCGGTCAACCTGCGGGACGCAGATCAGGCCGCAACGAAGCTCCGGCGGCGACGCGCGGCTGCGCCCACCAGGCCGAAGCCCGAAATCATCATCGCCCAAGCTGCCGGCTCGGGCACGCCGGGAGTCGGCGGCGGCACAACGCTGCCATCGGTGCTGAGCGCCGACTTGCCGAGCGTCACGGCCCATCCGGCATTGGTGGCATCGATATCGATGCTGACCTGCAAGCCGGCGGCGATATCGTCGAAGAAGTTGGCGCCGAGCACGAAGGCGTTGCCATATTCCCAATTGCCATCGGTGCCGGTCAACGCGCCGAGCAGCACCCAGTTGCCGCTGTCGAGCGCATAGATATTGTCGCGTTCACCGCTGGCGTAATCGACATCGAAGGCCGAAACGCTGAGTGCAGCGCTGGTAAATCCGGCAGCAATCGCATTGTGCGTCCAGCTCCAATCCGAACCGCCGTAGCGGTAATAGGGCGAGTCGAATTTCTGCGCGTCGGTGGGGACGAAGAAGCCGTCGGGCGCCTGCGCGACATCGGTTGTCGCCCATGCTGGTGCAGCGGCGGTCGCGGCAAGCACCGTCGCCCCTGCGAGAACGAGTTTGACGAAATTTTTCATGCGTATTCCCCTTTCAATCCGACAATTCGGAGTGCGACTTCATGCAGGCCGGGGTCGGACGAGTCAAGCAAATGATTCTCACTCTCATTAGCAATAAATCGGTAATATATTGAAACATCGTCAAAATGCACTGCACATCATGCCCGGAAACGCCGTTTCAGCGACGCGACATGCAGTGGACTCGGCCCATTTTCCGGGCGCGCGGCATCCATCACGCCAACATTGGCGCGGTTTTGAGTTCAGTTTGTGGAATGGCACCGCAATCCGGCGCGCCAGAACTAGCCCGCATCAAATGCCGACGCTCTTCAGCTCGTCACGCGGCTGTCCGGCTATGCGGCGCCGGACAGCTTGCCGACACCCAACTAAAGCGCCAACCCGCGCACCGCGCCCATCACCGTCGTGATCAACAGCACCAGAGTCGGCAGCAGCGTCAGCGTGAAGCCCAGGCTGCGCTTAGCGGGATCGGCATAATAGGCGCGCGCATAGATGATGCGGCCGACCGACCACACCAGACCGGCAAGCGCCGTCCACAGGTCGCCGAGCACCGCTACCGCCAGCCACAGCATCGGCAGGAACATGACGATCTGTTCGAGCGTGTTGATCTGCACGCGGCTGCGCTTTTCGAATTCGACATGGCCGGTCATCGCCGGCGCCGCGACACCGTAAGTCGCCCGCGCCTTGCCGACGACGATGCCGAGCGCGAAATAGACGATGACCGCAAGCACAGTGGCCAGCGCCGTCAGCGGATAGAGCGTTGCCGCCGAAATATTCATGTAATTGCCTCCCCCGGTTTTTTGGTGCGGCGACTGTAGCACAGCGCCCTGCCCCGGCAAGCTGCGCTACGGTGCGACGGTGAAGCAGGCGCGGCCGGCGTCGGACAGCTTCGCGCAAGCCTTTTGCGCCTCGGCCTTGCTGGCGAACGGCCCGAGCTGGAGCTTCACGATATTGTCGCCGTTATCGTAAATCGGCTTGCCGCCGCCGGGCAGGTCGCTGACCGCCTTGCGCGTGGCTGCCCATGCCGCCTCGGCCTTGGCGCTGGTGCTGAACGCACCGAGCTGCACGCGCCAGCCTTTGGGCACCGGCTTGGCGGCGGGCTTGGGCGTTTCGGACTTGGGCGCTTCGACCTTGGCAGGTGCCTTGACCGGTGCAGCCTTCGCGGCCTCGGGTTTGACGACAGGTTTGTCAGGCTTGGGCGGCGCGACCTTTTCCGGCACTGGCGGCGGGACAACCGACTTTGCCACAGGCGCAGGCGCCGGCTCGACAACAGGAATGGATGCCGGAATATCGACCTTGGCGACCGGCGGCGGCAGCGGGCGCGGTTTAGGCGGAATGGTCGCAGCGGGCGGCGCGACGGGCGCAGGCTGCGGCTTAGCGACAGTCGCAGCCGCGACGACGGGCGGTGTCACCGGCGGTGGTACCACCACCTGCGGCTTGGGCTGCACCGGTGGCGGTGCGGCCTGCGGCAGGGGTGCCACCGGCGGCTTGGCTGTCGTCGTGGCCGCAACCGGCGGCGGCGGCACGCGCGCCGGAACCGGGTTGATGATCGTCTGCGGCGCGCTGCTGGCATAGGCTGCCGGTACGCCGGTGCCTGCCGCCAGCGATGCGGCAATCGCCTCGCCGGTGCTGCGGTCGGTGTAATTCAGCGTCGGCTCGATTGCGGCCAGCGTCGTCTTCGCCTGCGCCAGCCCGCTCGCCGAGGCGCGCAGCAGATAGGCATAGCCCAGCGGCTTGCTGCGCCGGATGCCGTCGCCGTTGAACGTCGCGACGCCGAGCACATATTGCGCGCGCGGCTCACCACGGTCGGCGGCCATCTTGAGCCAGCGCAACGCCTCGGCCTTCTCACCCGCCTGAAACAGCATGATGCCGAGATTGGCCTGCCCCGGCACGCTGCCCTTGGCGGCGGCTGCGGCATAATAGTCGCGCGCCCGCGTCAGGTCCTGCGGCACGCCGCGCCCGAGCTTGTAGGCCTGCCCCAGGTTGAACAGCGCATCGGTGTCGCCACCTTGAGCGAACGGCGTCCAGATCGCCACGGCGGCGTCATAGTCGCCGACACGCCACTTCTCGACGCCGAGCTTGACCGACGGCGGCGGCTCGGGCGGCGGCGGTGGCGGCTTCCTGGCGGCCAGCAGCAGCGGCACCATCAACCAGAGCAGGCGACGACTGCTCACGCGCGCCGCCAGACGGTTTCGCCACCCTTCATCGTCAGGCTGACGCGCCCCTGCGTCGGCATGCCGTCGAACGGCGTGTTGCCGGCCGACGCCAGCGTCGCGTCGGCATCGATGCGCCACGGCGCGCCGGCGTCGAACAGCATCAGGTCGGCGGGCTGGCCCGGCGCGATGTGCCCGGCCGGCAGCCCGAAGATACGCGCCGGATTGGCGGTCATCGTCGCGAGCAACGCGTCCTGCGTCATCCGGCCGTCGCGCACCAAGGTCAGCGCCAGCGCCAGCAGCGTCTCGGCGCCGATCATCCCCGGCTCGGCATCGGCGAACGGCAGGCGTTTGTCTTCCTGGCTGCGCGGATCGTGCCCCGACGCGATGCAATCGATGGTGCCGTCGGCCAGCCCCGCCAGCACCGCCTGCCGGTCGTCCTCGCTGCGCAGCGGCGGCGACAGTCGCGCAAAGCTCCGGTAGCCCGACACCGACTGTTCGCTCATCAGGAAATGGCCGGGCGTGACGCCGCAGGTGACCGCCACGCCGCGGGCCTTCGCCGCGCGTACCAGTGCAATGCTCTCGGCAGTGGTGACTTGCCGGAAATGCAGCCGCGCCCCCGTCGCCTCGGCGATACGCAGGTCGCGCGCCACCGCCAGCGCCTCGGCAAACGCCGGTGCTGCGGGCAGCCCGAGCCGCGTCGCGACTTCGCCGTCGGTGGCGACCGCATCGCCGGTCAGCGTGGCATCCTCGGCGTGGCTCACCACGACAAGGTCGAAGCCCGCCGCATATTGCATCAGCCGGTACATGACGCCGCTGTCGGCAATACCGGCGCGTCCAGTGGCGACGCCGACGGCACCGGCGGCCTGACACAGCCCGATTTCGGCAAGCTCGGCGCCCAGCAGCCCGCGCGTCGCGGCGGCCAGCGGATGCACCCAGATGTGCGGCTTGGTGGCACCCCAGGCAAAGCCGATCATCGCGGGGTTATCGAGCGGCGGCTTCTGGTCGGGCATCAGCATGACGCGGGTGATGCCGCCGGCATGGCAAGCGCGCCAATCGGCCTTGAAGACACCGGCGTCGATCAGGCCGGGCGCGATGGTCAGACCCTTGGCGTCGATGATCTGGCAGTTCGACGGCAGTTCGACGGCACCCACCGCGACAATCTCGCGATCGGCGACCAGCACACTGCCGAGCTGCGTATTGGTGAACGCGGTGACGGGGTGGCCGTTGCTCATGCCCAACCCTCGACCTTGCGGGTGCGGCGGGTCAGCACGTCGAGACAGGCCATGCGCACCGCGACGCCCATTTCGACCTGCTCGGTGACGCCCGAGCGCGTGATGTCGTCGGCGACCGCGCTGTCGATTTCGACGCCGCGGTTCATCGGGCCGGGATGCATGACCAGAACGTCGGATTTGGCAGCGGCCAGCCTTGCCGGGGTCAGGCCGAAAAAGTGGAAATATTCGCGGCTCGACGGCACGAACGCGCTCGACATGCGCTCGCGCTGCAGCCGCAGCATCATCACGACATCGGCGCCCTCGAGCCCCGCATCCATGTTGGTGAAGACCTCGACACCCAGCCGTTCGACATCGGCGGGCAGCAACGTCCGTGGCGCCACCGCACGCACCTTGGCGCCCAGCGTGCCGAGCAGCGCGAAGTTCGAACGCGCGACGCGGCTGTGCAGAATATCGCCGCAGATCGCCACGGTCTTGCCGGCAATGCTGCCCAATCGCCGCCGGATGGTCAGCGCATCGAGCAGCGCTTGCGTCGGGTGTTCATGGCGGCCGTCGCCGGCGTTCAACACCGGGCAATCGACCTTTTCCGAAATCAGCTGCACCGCGCCCGACAGCCCGTGGCGGATAACGATGACATCGGGATGCATGGCGTTCAACGTCAGCGCGGTGTCGAGCAGCGTCTCGCCCTTCTTCACCGACGAGGTGCTGACGCCCATGTTGACGACATCGGCGCCCAGCCGCTTGCCGGCAATCTCAAAGCTCAGCAACGTCCGCGTGCTGTTCTCGAAAAACGCGTTGATCTGCGTCAGCCCGCGCAAAGGCCCCTCGCCGCGCAGCAGCACACGCTTGGCCGGGTCGCGGTTGATGTCGATCCAGCGCTCGGCCTCGTCGAGCAGCCAACTCGCCTGTGCCGGCGTCAAGTCGGCAACCCCGAGCAGATGGCGATGCGGAAATAGCTGTTCCCCTGGCGTATGCGATGCGGCTGCGCGGGGTGTCAACGTCATGAATGCAGCGTGTAACGCCATCGCCGCCAAAACGGAAGCCGTTGGCGTGCAGATTTTAGCAGATTGAAGGGCCTCCGGCGGGCAGGCCTGAGGCCTGCACCCATTTATTGCCGGTGCCGCCGCAACCGACATCGATATTTGGTCACCGGAAACAATCGGGTGCAGGCCTCAGGCCTGCCCGCCGGAGGCTCTTGCTTCGCTAAAGCGTCCCCGTCATCAACGCATCGATGGCGCCCTGCAAAATATGCGCCGCCGCCAGCTTGTCGACGAGTTCGTGGCGTTTGGCGCGGCTGAGGTCGGCGTCGATCATGGCGCGTTCGACGGCCACGGTTGACCAGCGTTCGTCCCACCACAGCAGCGGCATGGCGAGATGCTGGTCGATGCTGCGGGCGAATTCGCGGACCGATTGCGTGCGCTTGCTGTCGCTGCCGTCCATGTTGAGCGGCAGGCCGACGACGAGCCCGACGATGCGTTCGCGGGCGATGACGGCGCGCAGCTTGGCGAGGTCGGGGGTGAATTTGGTGCGCGCGATGGTTTCCAGCGGGGTCGCGAAGCTCCAGCCGGCGTCGCAGGTCGCCAGCCCGATGGTGCGCGTGCCGACGTCGAGGCCCGCGAGGCGGCCACGCTGCGCCAGCGCCTCGCGGAACGTTGCGGTACTGTCGTGGATCACTGCGGATCGACGCCTGCGGGCGCGAGCGCTGCCGCCTGGAAGGCGTTGACGCGCGCCTCGGCATCGGCACGGATATTCGCCCAGAACAGGTTGTAGTCATAGACATGATAGTTGTTGCCGGGCAGCACATAGGTGCCGAAACCGGCGGGCGGTTCGCCGATGTTGAGGTAGCCGTCCTTGCCGCAGACCGCGCCGATGGTGTGCGCGGGCAATGGCTTGCCGGCCTTGGCGACGGCGATTTCGAGCGCGCCGAGATTGCGCGCGGGTGCCGCTGCTTCGGTGGTGGCGCGGCCGAGCAGCGGGTTGGTGCACAGCATGGTGGTGCCGGCGCGGGGCTTGCCGGTCAGGCCGGTCGTGGCGTCGAACGCCGTGCGCAGGTCGGCGGTTTCGGCGGGTGTTGCGAAGCTCTGCCAGCTCAGCACACAGCCGGTCGCGTCGTCCGCCGCCCACGCCGGCAGCGCCATCGCGGGCAGATCGGCCTCGACCGACAGCGGCCAGCCGACGACATAGGCCGCGACAATGCGGCGGGCGATCGGCGTGCCGGCGATGTGTTCCTTGAGCAGCCGCGACAGGTGCAGCGCGCCCTGGCTATGGCCGGCGAGGATGATCGGCTGATCGGCGGGGATGCTGGCGACGAACGCCTCGAACGCCCGCACCACGTCCGAATAGGCGACATCAAGCGCCTTCTGCGCGTCGGGCTTTTCGGTCAGGAAGGCGCCGAACGTCGCCTGTCGGTAGCGCGGCACATAGATGGCGGCGACACCGTTAAACGCCGTCGCTTGGCCCTTGAGCATCATGTCGAGGCGTTCGTTGGTCGTCTTGTCATCGAGCGGCGCGTTCCAGCCGCTGCGATCGATGAAGCCGGTGGGGGTGACGAAGAATGCCGCGACACCGGGCTTGGGTGCGGCGCTGTAGCCGACGGGCGCCCAGAGCGCGACATTGTCCTTGATATCGGGGCGGGCCTGCCAGCTGGAAACCTTGGCATAGTCGGGCGCTGGCGGAGTCGACGCGACATCGAAGCCTTTGCCCGGCACCAGTGCCGCCGAAATGAGCTGGAAGCCGAACAGCCGGTAGATCGTTGCCGCCACAATGACGAGAACGACCAATATCGTGATGATCCACAGGAAACGACGCGCCGGCATGAGTGATTCTCCGTCAATCGGCAGCGCATAACACAGGCCGCCGGGTGCGCCTACGTCGCCGCGAAAGGTGCTGCGAACCGCGTTGTTGGCGGCCGCAGCATGGCGCCGAATTAGGCGGGCTGGCCTGCGGAAAACGCAGTGAAAGGCGTAAAAGTGTCAATTTTCTTTACAAGTAACTAATTGGTATTTTTGTTAAGCCTTTGAGATTAATTATTCGTTAATTTTTGGCACGAAAATTGCTTAACAAAACATGAAGGGGAGGCGCACAGGGAACCAAATCTTCGAAACGCAACCGCGGCAGCAATGCCCGCGCAAATCGAGAGGAAATGCGATGTTGTCGAAAACCTTACTGCTGACCGGCCTCGCCGCGGCCGCGCTTTTGGGTTCCACCATGGCCAGCGCCGGCGGCGTCATCACCAATGGCTCATACTCCGTCGGGATCGGCGCCAATGGCGAACTCTATGACAACGCTTCGGGGATTGGCTTCCGGCGCCTGAGCGACGGCTATGACCCGCTGGCGCCCGGGACCCCGCGCGACAGCTGGGGCATCGCCACCAGCCTCGGCAGCGCCTGGGCTGACCAGAACTACTACGGCACGTCGGGCATCACCGGCACGACATTCACACAGGGCGTGGCCTGGGCCAAGGCCGTCAGCACGACCAGCGTCGGCGCCAGCGTCACCCAGGTGTACGGGTTCGTCGCACCGAACATCGTCAAGGTTCACCATGTCGTGACCAACACATCCGGCAACAATCTGGGGTTCAGCTTCCAGCGCAACTGGGATGTCGATGTCTCGCCCACCACATTCTACGAAAACAGCTACGGGCACATCGGCGTCCACCCGTTCGTGCTTGATTCAAGCTATGGCGGGTTCGAGAATCCCGACCCGGCCGTCGCCTATGCGCTGAGCTGCGCAGCGAACTGCAACGCGCTGGGCGATCTTGGTGGCGGCATCAAGGCCGGCACCTGGTATCTCAACGCCGGCGGATCGTTCAGCTTCAACTATTTCTACGGCATCAGCAATGCCGGTGAGGATTCGGATCACCTGACGGCGCAGATGTTCCTGGCCGACTCGGACTACAACATCCTCAGCCAGAGTTCGGAAAACGGGCAGTATCCGTTCCACGGCGCCAACTCCGCGGCAATCGGCTTCAACGCCGTGCCCGAGCCGGCCAGCTGGGCGCTAATGATCGTCGGTTTCGGCATGGTCGGTGCCGCGACGCGGCGTCGCCGGGCCGTCGTCAGCGCATAAGCGACGGAGCTGCAGCGGGATTCGGGGCGGGGGTGCAAACCTCCGCTCCGTCTTTTCGCCGCGCCGCTTTCCTTTTTGCTGCAAATTTGAGAGGCTTTGCGGCCGCAAGGAGAAAATCGATGCTCAGGCTGACGACGGTTGCGCTGCTTCTCGTATCGACGGCAGCCTTTGCCCGGCCCGATGTGCTGATCAGCGGCGGCACGATCTACGACGGCAGCGGTGGCGCGCCCTACCCCGGCTGGGTGGCGATCGAGGGCGACCGCATCGTCGCGCTGGGCAAGGCCGGCACCGCCGCCCCCGCAGCGACACGGACGATCGATGCGACCGGCAAGGCGGTGTCGCCGGGCTTCGTCAACATGCTGAGCTGGGCGAACGAGTCGCTGATCGCCGACGGTCGCGCACTGAGCGACATCACGCAGGGCGTGACGCTCGAAGTGATGGGCGAAGGCTGGTCGATGGGGCCGCTCAACCCGGCGATGAAGGTGCAGGCGGTCAAGGATCAGGCCGATATCACTTATCCCGTCACCTGGACAACGCTCGGCGAGTATCTGACATTCCTCGAGAAAAAAGGCATCGCGCCCAACGTCGCGAGCTTTGTCGGCGCGACCACCGTGCGCGTCCACGAAATCGGCGAAGGCGACACAGACCCCTCGCCCGCGCAGCTCGCGGCGATGCAGAAACTGGTGCGCCAGGCGATGAACGAGGGCGCGATGGGGGTCGGCAGCTCACTGATCTATGCGCCGGCGTTCTTCGCCGAAACGCCCGAGCTCATCGCGCTCGCCAAAGCCAGCGCCGATTGCGGCGGCATGTACATCAGCCACATCCGCAACGAGAGCGACCATATCGACACCGCCATCGCCGAACTCATTGAAATCTCGAAAGCTTCGGGCGGGCCGGCGGAAATCTACCACCTCAAGCAGGCCGGCAAGGAAAACTGGGGCAAGCTCGACGCGGTGATCGCGCAGGTCGACGCCGCACGCGCCGCCGGCCAGCGCATCACGGCCAACATGTACACCTATACCGCGGGCGCCACCGGACTCGATGCGTCGATGCCGCTGTGGGTGCAGGCCGGCGGCACCGCGGCGTGGATTACGCGGCTCAAGGACCCGGCGGCGCGCGCCAAGGTCGTCGCCGAAATGCGCCAGCCGTTCCCGGCCCAAGAAAACCTGCTGCTCGCCGCAGGCTCCCCCGACAAGGTGCTGCTGATCGGCTTCAAGAATCCGGCGCTGAAGAAATACACCGGCATGTCGCTGGCGCAGGTCGCCAAGCTGCGCGGCACATCGCCGGAGGATACCGCGATCGACCTCGTCATCGAGGACGGCACGCGCGTCGGCACCGTCTATTTCCTGATGGACGAGGCCAATGTCGCGCGCCAGACGGGGCTGCCGTGGATGGCGTTCGGCTCGGACGCCGAGGCGCAAGCGCCCGAGGGCGTATTCCTGCTTTCAAGCACGCATCCAAGGGCTTACGGAAATGTGTCGAGACTTCTTGGAAAGTACGTCCGCGCGGAGAACAAGGCGACGCTGCCCGATGCTATCCGCCGGCTGACCAGCTTCCCCGCCACCAACCTCGGCATCACCGACCGCGGGCTGCTGAAAGCCGGCAATTATGCCGATGTCGTGGTGTTCGACCCGGCCACGATCATCGACCATGCGACCTATGAAAAGCCGCAGCAGCTTTCGACCGGCGTCGATCACGTCTACGTCAACGGCGTTCAGGTCCTCAACGACGGCAAGCCGACCGGCAAGGCAGCCGGCCGCTTCGTCAAGGGGCCGGGCGCCGGCAAATGCGCCAGCTAGGCCATGGCGACCGACCTCGACAAGTTGCTCGGGCTCGGCGGTTCGGCCGATGCCAGCGACTTGGCGGCGGTACGGTCCACAGCCGCGCAACTGCCGTCGCAAGTTCTGAGCTTCCTGCGCATGAAGGGCGCACGCATCATCGTCTGTCGCGGATCGATTACCGATCACGCCAAGGACCTGAAAGGCGTGCGGCCGCGCGGCTGGCCGGCGGGGATGACCTGGGACATCGTGCCCGGCGTCTATCTGCCGAACCGCAAGCAGGTCGTCGTCGCGACGTTGCCCATGCCGGGCGGACGGCGCCTGCCGGTGCGCGGTGAAGGCCATGGTTCATTCAACCTACTTCTTCACGAAGCCATGCATGGCCATGATTTCCTGAAGAATCACCGCTTGCTCGGTGCGAACAAATTCGTCGCCGCACGCACCGCCGATTTCGCCAGACTCGGCAGCTATGAACAACAGGCAGGCGATGCCGGGCTGCAGGAAACCTACGCCGAAAGCGCCGCCCGCGCCTTCGGCCGCGACACCACTCTGCCCGCCGCCTGGCCGCAATTGGCGAAATTCTGGGCGCTGCTCGACCCCGGCCAGCTACGACTGGCGCCCGAAATCATCGAGGAAGCGCCGCCACGCCGCCGCATCAAATCGCGCCGCGCCACGCCGGTCGGCACCGCGCAAGTTCGCGCCGATGGCAGTATCGAACTCAACCTGCGTGCCGACGCCGGTGACGGCGCCATCGGCCATGCACTGGTGACAATCCAACCGGGCTCGGCACGTTACGGCGAGATTGCCGGTCACTTGACCGGCGCGCCGCAGGGCCTTGTGCCGCAGGCGTTGGCGCCAAGCGGGCCGATAGTGGTGAAGCCTTTTTAAGAGCCTCCGGCGGGCAGGCCTGAGGCCTGCACCCGATATAGGGGTGCAGGGGCAAGCCCCTGCCCGCCGGAGGTCCTTATTCTGACCGCTTGAGCAACTCGACCAGATCGGCCTTCCAGAACTTCGCCCAGGTGTGCGTGCTGTGGCCGCGGCCTTCGGCGGTTTCGGGGATCAGGATGAACTTGGCATTTGGCATCTTGGCGGCCTCGCGCTCTGCTATGCCCAGCCCCGGCGGGTTGATGAAATCGTCGGCGCTGTTGATCCAGGTGACGGGCACGGTGATGCGGCCGAGCAGCGGTGCGGGGTTGTAGTTGCGCGAGGCTTCGAGGCGGTAAATCACATCGTTGGCGTCCGACGCAGCGATGCTGGCTTC
Source organism: uncultured Polymorphobacter sp. (assembly GCA_937871645.1). Taxonomy (GTDB): domain Bacteria; phylum Pseudomonadota; class Alphaproteobacteria; order Sphingomonadales; family Sphingomonadaceae; genus Polymorphobacter_A. The sequence continues at coordinate 13,527 of CALMPZ010000460.1, read as the reverse complement.
GACCTGGCCTTCGAGCGCCTTTTCCGCAGCGGCGCGGGTCGGGTAGTCGGCTTGCTGGCGGACCGGCTGCGAGCCGGCGATGATCGACAGCGACGAAGCGGTACGCAGGCCGGCGACGGGCTGTGTGGTGTAGGCGCCGTTTGCCCAGACGGGGTCGGCCTTGATCGCCTCGATGCTCATCCAGCGCCACATGCGGTTGCGGCCGGCGATTTCGACGGGCAGGCAGGCGGTCGGCATGATTGCCTTGGCGAAGCCCGGGTAAGTCGTGCCCCAGACGAAATCCATCATGCAGCCCATCGACGTGCCCATCAGCAGCCGCAGCCGTTTGATGCCGAAGTGTTCGGTGAGCAGCCGGTGCTGCGCGGAGACCATGTCGGCATAGTCGTATTTCGGAAACTTCATCCGCAGCCCGTCGCTGGGTTTCGACGAGCCGCCGTGGCCGATGGCATCGGGCAGGATGATGAAATATTTCGTAATATCAAGTGGCTGTCCGGGACCGTAGAGTTCATCTGCGAACTGCTGGCGCAGGAATTGTGCGCCTGTGCCGCCGGTGCCGTGGAGTACCATCACGGCGTTGTCGATTTGGCCGTCGGGCCCACGGTGCGGGGTGCCGAGCGTGATGTAGTGCTGGCGCAGTTCGGGCAGTTTCTCGCCGCTGCCGAAGCTGAATTCGCGGACGCTGAAGTCCCCGGGGCTGACCGGCCATTCGGCAGACGATGCGGGTGCCGCGAAGGCGGCGGCGATAATGGCGAAGGCGGCAAGCCGCGTGCGTGTGGAGCTGTTCATCGGGCGAGCCTAGCGCCGTGCGGCAACGCGTCAAGCGCGCGGCTTGAGGTGCGCCCATTGCCATGCTACCGGCTCCGCAATCTTAACCGCTCGAGGTTCCATGTCCGTAGACTCCGCAACCGTCAGAAAGATCGCCCGGCTGGCGCGGATCGATATCGCCGAAAGCGATGTCGATGTGCTCGCCGGCGAGCTCAGCAGCATTCTGGGCTGGATCGAGCAACTCGGCGAAGTCGATACCAAGGGCGTGGCGCCGATGACCGCGGTCATCCCTAACCATCTGGCGTGGCGCGCCGATGTCGTCACCGATGGCGGTGTGCGCGACAAGGTGCTGGCCAACGCCCCGCAGGCCGAATTCGGCTTTTTTGCCGTGCCGAAGGTGATCGAATAGTGACCGACCTGACCAACCTGACCATCGGCGCGATGCGCGACGGGCTGCGCGCGAAGTCGTTTTCGGCCGTAGAGCTGACCGACAGCCATATCGCTGCGGTCGAAAGTGCGCGGGCGCTCAATGCCTTCATCGTCGAAACCCCCGACCATGCGCGTGCGGGTGCGGCGGCAGCCGATGCAGCGCTCGCCAAGGGCGAGGCCAAGCCGCTGACCGGCATCCCGCTCGGCATCAAGGATCTGTTCGCCACCCAAGGCGTGCAGACGACCGCGGCGTCGAAGATCCTCGAAGGCTTTGTGCCGCAGTATGAATCCACCGTGACGTCGCAGCTGTTTGCCGATGGCGCGGTGATGCTCGGCAAGCTCAATCTTGACCAGTTCGCGATGGGCTCGTCGAACGAAACCAGTGCGTTCGGCAACGTCATTTCGCCGTGGCGCGCCGAGGGTTCGAACCGCCAGCTCGTGCCCGGCGGCTCGTCGGGCGGCTCGGCATCGGCGGTTTCGGCGCGGCTCGTCGCGGGCGCGACGGGTACCGACACCGGCGGTTCGATCCGCCAGCCGGCGGCGTTCGTCGGCATCGCCGGCATCAAGCCGACCTATGGCCGCTGCTCGCGCTGGGGCGTGGTGGCGTTCGCCTCGTCGCTCGACCAGGCCGGGCCAATGGCGCGCGACGTCCGCGACTGCGCCATCCTGCTCAAGAGCATGTCGGGCTATGACCCCAAGGATTCGACCTCGCTCAACCTGCCTGTGCCCGATTTCGAAGCGGCGCTGACCGGCGACCTGCGCGGCGTGCGTGTCGGCGTGCCGAAGGAATACCGCCTCGAAGGCCTCGACCCGACCATCGACGCGCTGTGGACGCAGGGGCTGGCGTGGCTCAAGGACGCCGGCGCCACCATCGTCGATGTCTCGCTGCCGCACACCAAGTACGCGCTGCCGACCTATTACATCGTCGCGCCTGCCGAAGCCTCGTCGAACCTCGCGCGCTATGACGGCGTGCGCTACGGGCTGCGCGTTACCCCCGATGGCGCCAGCCTCGCGGAAATGTATTCGGCGACGCGCGCCGCGGGCTTCGGTGCCGAGGTCAAGCGCCGCATCATGATCGGCACCTATGTGCTGTCGGCAGGCTTCTACGACGCCTATTACACGCAGGCGCAGAAGGTCCGCACGCTGATTGCGCGCGACTTCACCGAAGCTTTCGAGAAGTGCGATGTGCTGCTGACGCCGACGGCGCCAAGCGCGGCATTCGCGTTCGGCGACAAGGCCGATCCGCTGGAGATGTACCTCAACGACGTCTTCACCGTGCCGTCATCGCTCGCCGGGCTGCCGGCGATGTCGGTGCCCGCCGGGCTGTCGCCGACCGGACTGCCGCTTGGGCTGCAGATCATCGGCCGCGCGCTCGACGAAGTGGGCGTGCTCAACGCCGGCTACGCCATCGAACGCGCCGCCGGGTTCAGCGCCGCGCCGTCGAAATGGTGGTAGGCATGGCACGCGCCGGCCGTCGGTAGCCATGAAGCGCGTCCGGCGATCGGCCACGCAGCAGGCTTGGCGCTATGTGATTGTCGGGCTGGCCAATGCCGGGCTGACGTTTCTGGTGATCTGGTTGCTGCACCGCCAGTTCGGCGTGGCACTGTGGTTTGCCAGCGCTGCCGGCTATGCGCTCGGCGCGTTGCAGGGCTTTCTGCTCAGTCGCGGCTGGAGCTTTGCCAACCCCAATCACCACGCGGTTGCCCCGCAGGCGCTGGGCTTCATCGCCGTCAACATCCTGTGCATGCTGCTATTTTCACCCGCCGTCGTCTTGTTTGCGCGGGTGCTGCCCCTGCCGGTGGCGTCGGTTGTGGCGGCGATTGCGGTGATGCCTGTCAGCTTCGGACTGTACCGCTGGGTGGTGTTTCGTGGCCGTGGCGGCCCCGCCAACTGATGCGGGCGCGGCACGCGCCACCCTGCCGGCCCGGCCGACATTATCGGCGGCGCTGCAAAAAAAGTTTTTGCACCGCACAAATTAACGTATCACCTCCGCTCTTGCGTCAAATCAGGCAGGCGGCGCTGGCAATGCATTGAAAACCTCGCTCCCGGGCCGGCATGGCGCGCGACGGCGGCGGGCGTTTGACATGACCGTTAACCAATCGGCGTCAACCGTCACGACAGCTTGTGCAGCGAAGCGCTTGCACGACGGCATTTCAGATGTTTATTCACCACGATGATGAAAAGCCGACCATTCCAGGCGCCGACGCCTGCCTGGCCACTTGCGTGCCCGCATGGCTGTGGCGCGTTCGCGGCGTATGCCGGCGGTAACAGGCCCGAACGTTGAATCCGGCGAGCCACCGCTTTCACGTTCTGGATTCACTCCGCGGCATCTGCGCGCTGCTCGTCGTGCTGTTCCATGCCAAGTTCAATGCGCCGTTGCTCCAGCTCGAATTTGTCCGCAGCGCCTGGCAGTTCGTCGATTTCTTTTTCGTGCTGTCGGGCTTTGTCATTGCCGCCAATTATCGTACCCGGCTCGAAGGCGTCATGCCGGTATCGGATTTCATGGGGCTGCGCTTCGGGCGCATCTATCCGCTGCACCTGTTCATGCTGCTGGCCTATCTGATGATGGAATGCGTCGGCATCGTCGCCGGTGCATCGGTGAAGATGGCGCATGCGCCGTTCACCGGCGCCTATACGCCGGAATCGTTCGTCAGCAACCTGTTCCTCCTGCAAAGCTTCGGGCTGCACGACCGGCTGACGTGGAACCAGCCGGCATGGAGCATCGCCACCGAATTCTGGTGCTACCTGCTGTTTGCGCTCGGCGTCGTGGCGGCGGGCCCGCGGCTCGAACGCTGGCTGGTCGGCGTGGTCATCCTGTGCCCGCTGCTGCTGCTGCAATTCACCGCCTATGGCATCAACGTCACCTATGACTGGGGCATGGTGCGCTGTATCTACGGCTTCGCGCTCGGCGTGCTGTGCTGGTGGGTGTGGCAGGGCCGCTTCGGCCGCCTGAGCCTGGCGCGCAGCATCTGGACCGTCACCGAAATTGCCCTGCTGCTGCTGATCGGCGGCTTTGTCAGCTACGCCGGCACGCAGCCGATCAACGTGCTCGGTCCGCCGTTGTTTGCGGTCGCGGTGCTGGTGTTCGCGCACGCCGGCGGTGCGGTCAGTTCGGCACTGGGCACGCGGCTGCCGCTATGGCTCGGCACGCTGTCGTATTCGATCTACATGGTCCACCAATTCGTCCAGTCGCGGTTCAACGACATCGCCGAAACCATCGGCATGCTCACCGGGCAAACCGTCAGCACGGTGATCCGCATCGGCGGCGGCGATTACGAGGTGTTCGGGACCACGCAATTTGCCGGCAATCTGGGGCTGGCGATCATGATCGCGCTGGTGCTGCTGACATCGGTGGTCACCTACCGGCTGGTCGAATTGCCCGGCCAGCGCTGGTCGCGCAAGTGGATCAGCCAGCGCAAGGCGGCGCGCGGCTAGGCCGCAGGGCCTTGCAAATCGCGGCGTGGCGCAGCAATAGCAGCAGCCATGACCTACACCGATGATGGAAGCCACAGCAGCTACCGCGTGCACGGCGCGACCGGCGATTTCGAAATCGTCGTCGGGCTCGAAGTCCACGCCCAGGTAACTGCCAATTCGAAGCTGTTTTCAGGCGCTGCCGCGAGCTTCGGCGCCGAGCCCAACGCGCAGGTCAGCCTGGTCGATGCGGCGATGCCGGGCATGCTGCCGGTTTTGAACGGCGAATGCGTGCGGCAGGCGGTGCGGACGGGTCTCGCGCTCGGTGCCGAAATCCACCGCTGGTCGCGCTTCGACCGCAAGAACTACTTTTACGCCGATCTGCCGCAGGGCTATCAGATCAGCCAGCTCTACCATCCGATCGTCGGGGAAGGCACGCTCGCCATCGAACCCGAAGGCGAAGCCCCCAAGCGCGTCGGCATCGAGCGCATCCACCTCGAACAGGACGCCGGCAAGTCGATCCACGACCAGTCGCCGACGATGAGCTACGTCGATTTGAACCGCTCGGGCTGCGCGCTGATGGAAATCGTCTCGAAGCCCGACCTGCGCTCGCCCGCCGAGGCCGGGGCCTATGTCAAAAAGCTGCGCTCGCTGCTGCGCTATGTCGGCAGCTGCGACGGCAACATGGAAGAAGGCTCGATGCGCGCCGACGTCAACGTGTCGGTACGCCGGCCGGGCGAAGGCTTTGGCACGCGCGCCGAAATCAAGAACGTCAACTCGGTGCGCTTCGTCATGGCGGCGATCGAATATGAAGCGCGGCGCCAGGTCGACATCATCGAATCGGGTGGCGAAGTCGTCCAGGAAACCCGGCTGTTCGACCCCGACAAGGGCGAGACGCGGTCGATGCGCTCCAAAGAGGACGCGCACGACTATCGCTACTTCCCCGACCCCGACCTGCTGCCCGTCGAACTCAGCGAAGATTTCATCGCCGAGTGCCTCGAAAGCCTGCCCGAACTGCCCGATGCCAAGCGCGCGCGCTTCGTCGGCGAACTCGGCCTGAGCGACTATAACGCCGACGTGCTGACCGCCGAAAAGGAACCGGCGAACTATTTCGAGGCGCTCGTTGCCGCGACCGGCAAGCCCGCCGCCGAAATCGGCCGCGCCGCGTCGAACTTCGTGACGTCGGACCTGTTCGGCGCGTTGAAGAAGCTCGGCCGCGACATTGGCGATTCACCGGTGTCGCCCGCCGCCGCCGCCGAACTGCTGGTGCTCACCGCCGACGGCACGCTGTCGGGGCCGCTCGCCAAGCAGGTCTTTGAAATCATGATTGAGACCGGCGACGCAGCGGGCAAGATCGTCGAGGAACGCGGCCTCAAGCAGGTCACCGACACCGGCGCCATCGAAACCGCCATCGCCGAAATCCTCGCGGCCAACCCCGACAAGGTCGCCGATTTCAAGGGCGGCAAGGACAAGCTCTTCGGCTTCTTCGTCGGCCAGACGATGCGCGCGATGGGCGGCAAGGCCAATCCGGCGGTAGTCAACGAACTGTTGCTGAAGGCGCTCGGCTGACCGGCTGATTCGACCAGCGCCAGCGCGCCACCGGCTGCGGCGCGACCCGTGCCTTGGCGAAAGCGTCCGCGCTGGCAATGCATTTCCAATATTGATGTAGTACTCAATTCCCACAATTGTTTCTTGGGGGGTTGGGCTCGACCCGACAGGCAATCGGCAACGCAGCAGGTTCTGCGCTGAAGTGCGCGACCGGTTCACACGGTCGCAACGCCAGGCGGGATCATCAATCAACCGGGCCCGCCCAAAGGCACCCAGACAAAGGGATCGTGTCGCCAGCCTGTTACTGCCGCCGCAACTGCGGTGCGCGCAATCAGGCCGCCTGCACAACATCATTCGAGCCATTGCCCCATCAAACAAACCATAACGTCGCCGCGCCGGCGTCGAAGCGCGTCCCCGGTGCAGTGTCGCGCGGCATCGCCGTGGCGCGCGTCATCTGCATTTTCTGCGTGATGCTCGTCCACACCTGACCGTCGAACCATGCCATCGACCTGACCGGCATCGTCAGCCCGGCCTTCCAGCTTGTACTCACGCTGGCGGTCGATGTGCTCGGGCGCTCGTCGGTGCCGCTGCTCAGCATCGTTTCGGGTTACCTGCTGGCGGGCAGCGTCAAAACGCATGCTGGTCAGCCGAACTGGGGGCGCCTGATCGGCCACCGCGTCCGCACGCTGCTGGTGCCGCTGCTGCTGTGGAATGCCGCCATGGTGACGCTGCTCATCGCCGGACGCAGTCTCGATCCGACGCCTTGGCAGATACCCCGCGATGCCGAGACCTGGGCGAACGCGCTGCTGGCGTTGCAGCAGCCTTCGACCAACGTGCCGGTAGCATTCCTGCGCGACCTGTTTGTCTGCATCATATTCTCGCCGCTGCTGCTGGCGCTGGTGCGGCGCGGCCGGCTGCTGACGCTGTTGCTGCTCGCCGGACTGGCGGCAAATGTCGCGCTCGACCTGACTGGCGTGCTGCTGATCCGGCCGATGATCCTGTTGTTTTTCGGTTGCGGCCTTGCGCTGCGCGTTCATGGCATCGACTTCGGCCATGCCATCGTCCGGCCCTGGGCGATCGCCGTGGCGGTGGCGCTGACGGTTGCGACGGTCTGGGGCGAAGCGGCGCTGGCGGCGCTGGCCCCGGTTGCGGCGGTCGACGCGGCGACCATGATCATCCGGCGTTTCGCCGTGGCGTATCTATTCTGGTGCGCGGCGCTGGCGCTGGCTGACACGCGGTTCGGCCCACGGCTGCGCGAAATCGAGCCGTTCATTTTCCTGGTGTTCTGCAGCCATGCGATCATCTTCGCGCTGCTCAGCCCGATTGGCCGGGCGCTGGTCGGTGGTATCGGCAACCCGCTCTATCCGCTGTATTTCTTCGCGCAGCCGGTGCTGGCGCTGGGCATCGGAATCGTCGGCGCGACGGTGCTGGCGCGCACCGTGCCAATGCTGGCGGCATGGCTCAATGCCGGGCGGCTACCGCCGCGCCAACTGCCGTGGCAACAGGCCCTCGTGGCACATCCCCCGCACCACGACCGCGACGACCGCCGCGCCGCATAGCCGGCGCGACAGCTTGCCGCTTGCTTTGCGCCGGCGGTGCGGTAACTTTCGCCGTCAGCGCAAAGCGCGACAACGGGGGGACCATCGCAGTCAATGACCGCACAACCGGGCTGGCACATCGATTTCGACACGACGACGGCGCGGCCGGCGCCTTACCGCGGGCTGGCGTTCGAAATGTTCCGCTGGGTCTGCCTCGCCTATCTCAAGCTGACCGGCTGGAAATGCTACGGCGACTGGCCGAACTACCCCAAGGCGGTAATGCTGGCAGCGCCGCACACGTCGAACTGGGACGCCGTCAACATGCTCGCGGTGGCGTTTTACTACCGCGTGCGGCTGCGCTGGATGGCCAAGCAAAGCCTGGTGCGTTGGCCGTTCGGCCCGCTGTTGCGCTGGGCCGGGTGCATCCCCATCGACCGCAGCAAGCACAACGACATGGTCAGCACGATGGTCGCAGCGTTCGCGGCAACTGACGCGATGATCCTGGCAATTGCGCCCGAAGGCACGCGCAGCCTCAACGCCGAATGGAAATCCGGCTTCTACCAGATCGCCCGGTTGGCCAAAGTGCCGATCGTGCTGACCGTCCCCGATTACCCGACGCGCACCTGCGTCGTCAGCGGCGCGCTGTTCCCGAGCGGCGACTATGCGCGCGACCTCGCCACGATGCAGCACCATTACCGCAACGCGCGCGGCAAGCATGTCGGACAATTCAGCGTTGGCGGGCAGACGGATCGCCCGGCATCACATTGACAAAATACGCCAAATCGGTTATAAGGACTGCAGCATCGTGAATGATGCCAGACGACACCGAAGCTACATTTTTCACGCAGACTGTAAACTTCGCAAAAGTCGAATCTTCGTTCAGACTGTAAACTTCGTGAACCCCGAATCTTCGTTCAGATTGTAAACTTCGCCGGGCGCGCGCAGGTGCAGCGCTGCCGCGCCGCTCCGCCTACATCCGTCGATCCAACAGCGCTGCCGTCGACTCCACCCGCAACGTCGCCGGCCCACTGGCGCTGACAAACACCGTCAGCCAACCGTCGTCGATGGTGAGGTCGGCGGCGTCCAGACTGTCAAGCGCGAGGTTGGTGCTGGTGCCGGCAGGCAGTGCGGCGGTCAGCGGCGCGATGCGGGCATTGGCGGCGGCGATGACGCCGGCGCGGCCGCCGGGCATGTCGAACACCGCGCGGCGGCGCAGTTGCTGAAGCACGACGGGTTGCAGCAACCAGCTTGCCGAGCGCGTCAGCATGCTCTGCGTCGCCACCGTGTAGCGCAGGTTGGTGAACGACAGCCGGGCGTTCGCCATGTCGAGCACCGGCGTGCCTTGCAGATAAAGTCGCCCGGTGACGCCGCCGAGCCAGCGGCCGGTCGCGGCATCGACATCGGCGGCGATGATGACCGCGCCGCCGTCGCCGCTCAATGCGATATTGCGGATGCTGACGGTGCGGTCGCCGAGCTTGAAGTCGGGGTCGCCGGCGACTGCGGCAAGGTCGGCGAGCTTGACCGCGACCGGCACCGCGACGCGGAAACGGCCGGGCGCGGCGACGGCTTCCCCCAGCGCCGGCAGCGGCACCGGCGTGACGGCGGGCGCGCTGCCGCCGAGCTGAACATCGGCGTTGACCCCGGCGACCAGCGACACGCTGACGAACTGCGCGTCGGCGGCGGGCGTCGAAATCGCGATACTATGCGGTTGCAGCGTGAGCCACGCCGGCGGCGCACCGCTGAGCTGGTGACTGCCGTTCAGTTGCGCCCAACCGGCGGCGGCGGCGCTGCGCAGGCGCTGGTCGCGGCGCAACTGCGAATCGAGCGCGGCGATGGCAGTGCGCAGGCTGGTGGCGATCACGGTTTCGGCCTGTTCGCGGAAACTGACGCGCAGCGGCAGCGCGAACAGCTGCGCCTCGGCCTTGTCGAACGCGACGGCGATTTCAAGGTTGGGCTCGACTGTCCAGTCGGGGCGCAGGCGCGGCGCGACGGTGCCGCTGATCGTGCCGCTGAAGCCTACCGTCTGCTCGAACGGCTGGCCGAGCACCGCCTGCATCCTGCCGAGCAGCCCGCGGCCTTCGCTGCCGGCGTTGATGCGGCCGGTCAGCGTCGCGCTGCTGTCGATGATCGGCGCGCTGAACGCCAGCTTGCCGTCAGGCGTCGGGGTCAGCGTGACGGGGCCGCGGTTGAGCTGCCATTTGGCGTGGGCGTCACCCAGCAACCCCGTCGGGTCGGCCATTTCGCCGGCAAAACTGCGCGGCACCTGCGCTTCGATGAGCGCCTGCAGCGCCGGCAGCGCCAAGGCAATCTGCAGGTTGATTTCGGATGTGGTGTCGCGGTGCGCAGGTGCGGTGCCGGCGGGCGGCCGCACGGCGATGTCGGGCAGGCGCTCGGTGGTGGCGCGGTTGACGCCCCAGGCAATACCGCCCAGCCCCAGTGCGATTACCGCTACCCAGGCCAGCCACCGCATCATCACACTCCCCCTAAACCGCCCAGTCCTTGCGGGCATAGCCTTGCGCATAGAGTAGCACAGTCAGGTCGCCGTGGTGCACCGCAGCTTGCGCGGCGGCCGCGGTGCGCGGCTTGGCATGATAGGCGATGCCCAGCCCCGCCGCCTCGATCATCGGAATGTCATTGGCGCCGTCGCCAACCGCGAGCGTCGCCGGCAGCGCCACGCCGGCGCCGCGCAGCTCGGCGAGCTTGGTGGCTGAATCGACCACCGGCCGCGCGACGGTCCCCATCAGCTTGCCGTCAGCGATTTCGAGGACGTTGGCGACGACGCGCGCAAAACCGATCTCGGCACCCACCGGCTCAGCAAAGGCCGTGAAGCCGCCCGACACAAGGATGGTCGCCGCCCCTGCCCCGCGCATCGTCTGCACCAGTGTTCGCGCGCCAGGCATCAGCCGGACGCGTTCGGCGCGGCACTGGTCGATGACTGCGGCATCGAGATCCTTGAGCAAGGCCACACGCGCATCGAGCGCGCCGACGAAATCGAGATCGCCGCGCATTGCGGCTTCAGTAATCGCCGCGATCTGCGGCTTGATGCCGGCATAGTCGGCGAGTTCGTCGATGCATTCGATGGTGATCATCGTCGAGTCCATGTCGGCGATGAGCAGCATCTTGCGGCGCGGCGCGAAGGTGCTCTGGACGATGACGTCGACCGCCGGCAGCGCCGCCTCCAGCACGTCGCGCGCCACCACCAGCTCGAGCCCGGTCAGCGGCAGGTCGGCGGCCAGCCCGTCATCGATCCACGTCCAGTGCTGCGGCGTCGCGCCGGCGGCGGCCAGGGCGTCGCTCGCCACGCGCAGATCGCCCGGCGACAGCGCGGGGCCAACCAGTGTAGCAAACAGCATGAGCGAATCCTCTAGGGCAAGGCTGGTGGTTATCGCGGGGCCGACGGCTTCGGGCAAGTCGGCGCATGCGCTGGCGCTGGCGAAAGCCGAGAACGGCGTCATCATCAACGCCGACGCCAGCCAGGTCTATGTCGATTTGCGCGTGCTGAGCGCGCGGCCTTCGCCCGACGAGGAAGCCCAGGCCCCGCACCGGCTCTACGGCGTCATCGACGGTGCGCAGGCGTGTTCGGCAGCCGCCTGGGCCGAGTTGGCAAAGGCCGAGGTCGCGGCGGCACATGCGGCGGGGCAGTTGCCAATCATCACTGGCGGCACCGGACTGTATATCCGCACGCTGCTCGACGGCATCGCGCCGGTCCCCGAAATCGACCCCGCAGTGCGCGGCGAAGTGCGCGCGCTGGGCGCTGAAGCGGCATGGGCGGCGCTGCAACGCGAAGATCCGGCAATGGCCAAACGCCTCAATCGCGCCGACCGGCAGCGCGTGGCGCGCGCGCTCGAAGTCATGCGCGCGACGCGACGCTCGCTGGCGGACTGGCAGCAGCAACTGGAGGGCGGCATCGGCGGCGATGTCGACCTCGACACCCGCGTCGTCACGCTACCGCGCGACCAACTCTACAAGCGCTGCGACGCGCGGCTGGTGGCGATGGTGGGCGAAGGCGCACTCGACGAAGTCGGGGCCCTGCTCGCCCGCAACCTCGCGCCTGACCTGCCGGTGATGAAGGCGCTCGGCGTGCGGGCATTCGCCGCGCAACTGGCAGGCCGCAGCGACGCCGCCACCGCGCTCGCCGACGCGCAACGCGAAACCCGCAACTTCGCCAAGCGCCAGACGACGTGGTTCGCCAACCAGACGCCGGGCTGGACGCGCGTCAACTGAAAGCAGCGCCGCGAATGCGGCAAAATGCCCACACGCTGAAATCGCCGTGCCATTGTCGGCGTTTCGCGATTGTGCAATGTTTAACCACGTTCAAAACAGGGGAGAACTATCATGAAATCACGTTCGATTGCCGTCGCACTTGCGGCCGCTCTACTTGCCAGTGCCGTTCCCGCCACTGCGCTGACGCCAAGCGCCTTTTACATCTTCGGCGACAGCTTCACCGACGCCGGCAACATTGCTGCCGCGACCGGCAACACCGTTCCCGACCCGGCGCTGGGCTATTGGCAGGGCCGCTTTGCCGATGGTCGCAACTGGGCCGATTACCTCAGCAACGCCGCTCTCGGCCATGTCACCACGGCATCGCTCAATGGCGGCACCAATTTCTCGTTCGGCGGCGCCCGTGCCGCGCAGGATGACCAGATTGCACCGGGTGTCGCGATCCCCGGTCTGGCGACGCAGTTCGGCATGTACGCAGCCGCATCGGGCGGCGCGGTCGATCCGAACGGGCTCTACGTCCTCAATTTCGGCAACAATGACGTGGGCGCCATCCTGTCCGGCGACACCGAAGGGCTGACCATCGCGCAATATCAGGCGGCCTATGTCGGCAACATGGTCGGCGCGGTGCAGCAGCTCAGCCTTGCCGGGGCGCAGAATATCCTCGTCGCCGGCGTTCCCAACCCGACCCAGCTCGAAGGCCAGATCCTGCAGGGCATGCTGCTCAGCTCGCTGTCGGCGGTGACGCCGACGCTGTCGGCCAACGTCCATGTCTATGACTATTTCAGCTTCTTCACGCGGCTGGCAACGGACCCGACGCAGTTCGGCCTGCCCGCCGACATCAACCTCACCACGCCTTGCCTCGCCGGCGAAATCCCCGGCCCGGGCATCGACTGCGCCGGCTATCTGAGCTTCGACGGCACACACGTCACCAGCGCCGTCCAGCGCGCCATCGCGCAGGATATCGCGCATCAGGTCGGCTTGCCCGCTGTCCCCGAACCGGCGAGCTGGGCGATGATGATTACGGGCTTTGGCCTTGTCGGCAGCGCGCTGCGTCGCCGCCGCGTGGTGGCCCATATCGCCTGATCCTCACACCGCTTGAATCGCCTACGGGCCGCGCGGCAGTCGCTGCGCGGCCCGTTTGCTGTGTGGCCTATCTCGCTGAAATCACAGTTAACTTCCGCACATGTGTAATGCTGCCATTACACATTCACGACCGGTTAACCACCGAAAGTGTTGTAGCAGCGCCATTGCCATAACTGGCACGACCCTTGCTTTGAAACGACTGAACCCGGTGTCGTTACTAGCCTTGCCGGGGTCGCTTAGCTTCTCTGTCTGCAAGGATGTAAAAATGCGTACCCATACTGCAATCGCTTTCGCACTCGTCGCCGCCGCTGCTGCCGCTGCGCCCGCCGTTGCTGTCACGAACGTCATCGTCAACGGCAGCTTCGAAGCCGGCCTGTCGGGCTGGACGCCCGTCAATGACGCGCTCGCCAGGCCGATCGCCGTGCTCGATTACAACTGCAACTGCGCCTATCCGAACGGCGCCTATGGCGAAGCCGTGATGATCGACACCTCGCTGTCGCTCAGCCCTGACACCGTCGGCGGCAAAGCCGCG
>CALMPZ010000459.1 GCA_937871645.1 uncultured Polymorphobacter sp. | reverse complement strand
TATTACGATTTGCTCGAGGCGACGCGCGATGCCGACGGCACGGTGATCAAGGCGAACTACCGCCGGCTGGCGATGCAGTTCCATCCCGACAAGAACCCCGGCGATGCGGCCGCCGAAGCGCGCTTCAAGGCGATCAGCGAAGCCTATGACGTGCTCAAGGACCCGCAGAAACGCGCCGCCTATGACCGCTATGGCAAGGCGGCGTTCGAACAGGGCGGCGGGGGCGGCGGCCAGGGCTTCGAAGGCTTCTCCGACATTTTCGAGAATATCTTCGGCGAGTTCATGGGCCGCGGTCGCAACCGTGGTCCGCAGCGCGGCGCCGACCTGCGCTACGACCTTGAAATGACATTGGAAGAGGCGTTCGAGGGCAAGGACGCCGCGCTGACCATCGATGTTTCGGTGACCTGCGAGCCCTGCACCGGCAGCGGCGCCAAGCCCGGCACGAGCGCCAAACCCTGCACCACCTGCAACGGCCAGGGCCGCGTCCACATGCGGCAAGGCCTGTTCATGGTCGAACGCGCCTGCCCGACCTGCCGCGGTGCCGGCCGCATCATCAGCGACCCGTGCGACGATTGCCATGGCGCCGGCCGCGTCGAGCGCGAAAAGTCGCTGTCGGTGAAGATTCCCGCCGGCGTCGACGAAGGCACGCGCATCCGGCTGGCCAATGAGGGCGAGGCCGGCGAGCGCGGCGCCCCTCCCGGCGACCTGTATATTTTCGTGCACCTGAAATCGCACCGGCTGTTCAAGCGCGAAGGCACGACGCTGTTCGCACAGGCGCCGGTTTCGATTACCACCGTGGCGCTCGGCGGCGAGATCGAAGTGCCGTGCCTCGACAAGGCCGGCGCGACGATCAAGGTGCCGGCGGGCACGCAGACCGGCAAGCAGTTCCGCGTCCGCGGGCGCGGCATGCCGGTGTTGAACGGCCACGGCTTCGGCGATCTGGTCATCCAGGTCGATGTCGAAACCCCGGTCAAGCTGACGGCGCGGCAGCGTGAATTGCTCGAAGAATTCCAGGCGCTCGAAGGCAAGGAGGGTGGCAAGAATACCCCCAACTCGACGGGCTTCTTCGCCAAGCTCAAGGATGCCTGGAACGAACTGACCGATTGACGCAGCGCGTCGCGGCACTGGCCGCGCGTGGCCCCGCGCACTAGGATGGCCGACATGGCGACCACTGCCCCTTCGCGCCGTCGTTCGACGTTGCGCCGTTTGCTCGCGGCGGCGGCAGTGCTGGCACTGGCGTGGTGGGTGTGGCAGGCGCGCAAACCCGTGCGACTTGACCAGCCGCAGGCGCAGGCCCGCGCCGAGCAGATGCTCGGGGCCTATATGGCGCGCAGCGGCGAGCCGCCGGCGCATTTCGCCGCGATGGCGGGCATCGAATACCCCGAAGGCTGGGAATTCAGCTGGGCCTATACGCCATGCCCCGAAGTCGCGCGGCTGAGCATCTTCATCCGGCGCAGCGGCAGCGGCCATTACGGCGAGCTGCCCGACTGCCATCCGACGCGCGGCTTCGGCGCCGCGCCGCAAGCAGTTTGAGCGCATGACCGCACCCCGGGCGCTGCCGCTCGCCGGCATCCGCATCATCAGCGCCGAAGCCTATGGCGCCGGGCCGTACGGCACGCTGTTCCTCGCTCAACTCGGTGCCGACGTCATCAAGATCGAACCGCCGCAGCGTAGTGGCAAGGGCGGCGGCGATACCGCGCGAGCGGTTGGGCCGCACTGGTTGCGCGACGGCGAGAGCCTGTATTTCCAAACCTTCAACCTCAACAAACGCTCGCTGACGCTCGACCTCGCCACGCCCGCAGGCCAGGCCGTGCTGCACCGGCTGGTGCTGAACAGCGACGCGGTGGCGAACAATCTGCGCGGCGACATCCCCGCCAAACTCGGGCTGACCTATGATGCGCTCGCCAGCGTCAATCCGGCGATCGTCTGCGCACACATCTCGGCGTACGGCCGCGACAACGCCCGTGCCACCTGGCCGGGCTATGACTATCTGATGCAGGCCGAAGCCGGCTTCTGCGCGCTGACCGGCGAGCCCGACGGCCCGCCGGTGCGCTTCGGGCTGTCGATGGTCGACTATATGACCGGCACGATGATGGCGGTCGGCTTGCTCGCCGCATTGCTCGACGCGCAGCGCACCGGCAAGGGCCGCGATGTCGATGTCGACCTGTTCTCGGCCGCCGTCCACCAGACGAGCTATCCGGCGCTTTGGTACATGAACGAAGCCGACGTCACCCCGCGCGCGCCGCGCGGCGCCCACCCGACGGCGACGCCAAGCCAGATGTTCCGCACCGCCGACGGCTGGATGTTCGTCATGGCGCAGCTGCCGAAGTTCTGGGAAATCCTCGTGCAGCGCATCGGCCACCCCGAACTCGCGCACGACCCGCGTTTTTTGACCCCCGCCGACCGCCGCGCCAACCGCGAAACGCTGACGCAGCTGCTCGACGCGCTGTTCGAAACGCAGCCGACCGCGCATTGGTGCGCGCGCCTCGAAGGTCATGTGCCCATCGCACCGGTCAACGAACTGGCGCAGGCGCTCGACAACCCGTGGCTCGACACCATCGCCATGAAGCAGACCGTCGCACACCCCGACCGCGCCGACCTGCAAGTGCTCGCCAGCCCGATCAGGATCGACGGCGAACGGCTGCCGGGACGCGCGGCGCCGTTGCTGGGGGCCGACAGCGACGCCATTCTTGGCGAGCTGGGGTACG
>CALMPZ010000458.1 GCA_937871645.1 uncultured Polymorphobacter sp. | reverse complement strand
CAGGGTCATCGACAATCGACGCGGCGACGCGCGTCTGCGCCCCATTGATGGCGTCACGCAGGCCTTCAAGCGTGTCATTGGCGGGGGTGATGACGATATCGACCGGCGCCGCGCCGTCACCGCTGAAGCTGAAACCGCCCAGCCCGTCATCGGTCTTCGTTCCCGAGGTCAGTGTCAGCGTGCCGGTGCCGACAGTCGCAGCGCGCGACACCAGCGCTGCCGAAACGAGCGTCTGGCCGGCAGCAAGGATTTTCACATCGATTTCGGCGGGCTGCAGTTCGGGTACAGCACCGGCCAGCGTCGCCACGCCGAGCACAGTCGTGTCGCTGCTCGCCGGCAAGGCTCCCAATGCGCCGCCGCGGGTGCGCGTCGCCAGCGCCGTGACCAGTGCATCGAACCCCGATTTGAGCTGCGAGATGCCGGAAATGCGCGCATCGACGCGATCCGAGCGCGCCTTGAGGCCGGCATCGCGCGGCGCGCGCTCGGCGGCGACCAGCGCGTCGATCAGCACCTTGGTGTCGATGCCGGAACCAACACCAAGCGTATTTGCGATTGTGGACATCGCTATCGTTAACGGTCGGCAGCGCGATAGGTTGAGGCTTTCGCTGCGCGGCCGAATTCGTCGAAGCGCAGGGCATCGGGCACGGTGACTTCGGGGGGCTCGGCAGCCGCCATTGCGGCGCGGTCGAGGCTGAACACGAACGCCAGCACGGCGGCGACGGCGGTGAACAGGTCATCGCGGATCGGCTGGCCGAGCTTGGCGGTAAAATACAGCGCGCGCGTCAGCTGCGGATAGCGCAGCACCGGCACGCCGTTTTCGCCGGCCAGTTCGCGAATGGCAGCGGCAGCCAGTTCGCGGCCACGCGCCACCACGACCGGCGCTGCGTCGCGCAACGGATCGTAGCGCAAGGCGACCGCGAATGATGTCGGGTTGACGACGACAACCGTCGCTTCGGCCATGGCTGGGCGCACCGCACCGCGCGCCGCCAGCCGCTGCATACGGCGGATCGCCGCCTTTGATTCGGGCGAACCTTCGCTCTCCTTGGACTCGTCCTTGACCTCCTGCTTGCTCATCCGCAGCTTGGCCATGTGGCGCATATATTGCACCGGCAGGTCGATCATCGCGATGAACAGCAACACTGTCGTCAGCGCCATCAACAGCCCCGCGATCAGCGCGCCGAGCCGCAACGCCGCCTCCCCCGGCGTCGCGCCGCCGAGCCCGAGCAATTCGGGGATATGGCGCTTGAGCAGCACAAGCCCGACGCCGAGCAGCAATCCGGCCTTGAGCGTGGCTTTGACGAGCTCGATTGGCGCCTGCATGCCGAACATGCGCTTCAACCCCGCCGCCGGCGAGATCCGGCCGGCCTTGGG
>CALMPZ010000457.1 GCA_937871645.1 uncultured Polymorphobacter sp. | reverse complement strand
GGTTCATTCTGCATGCAGGCGCTTTACGCGATTGCTTGTGCAGGCGGAACCCGCTTCCTATGCTAGGGCCGCAAATCCAGTTGAGAATCCCCGAAGGGAAGTTTCGTTGTTCAAGTCCCGACCTGCGCGTGTTTCGGTCTCGCTGGCGCTGCTGGCGCCGCTGCTGATCCTCGCCGGCTGCCAGAAAAGCCCGCTGATGGTGACGCGCTCGCTGTGCCCGGCCGTCGCGATCCCGCAGCATACCGGCGACACGACGCTGTTTGCGCCGGCGAACAGTCGCGATGCGAGCGCCATCGATGTCACGGCGACGATCATCAACCTGCGCGGCACCTGCACCGAGTCGCCCGAACAGCTCGGCACTGTGGTCAATTTCGATGTCGTCGCGCAGCGCCGCGATGCCGGACCGGCGCGCACGGTCATCTTCCCCTATTTCATCGCGATGGTGCAGGGCGGCAACGTCATCGTGTCGAAGCAGGTCAGCAACGTTGCGGTCAATTTCGCCGCCGGCCAGATTCGCGCGCAGACCGCCGGTGGTGGCCAGGCGCAGGTGCTGCGCTCGGCCGCGACGCTGCCGCCCGATATCCAGGCGCAGATCAGCCGCAAGCGCAAGGCCGGCGACGCCGATGCCGCGATCGACCCGCTCGCCGACCCGACGGTCAAGGCGGCGATTCGCGCCACCAGCTTCGAAGTGCTCGTCGGCTTCCAGCTCGATGACCAGTCGCTCGCTTATAACGCGTTGAAGTAGCCGCCTGCGATTGACTCGCACGCCGGGTTGACGCAAAGCGCAAGGGTCGTCGGGCGCAAGTCCGGTGGCCGCGCGGGAGAGTGTGGAGGGCGAAAACGCTGCTCCACCGCCGAAGGAGCAACCGCCCCCGGAATCTCTCAGGCAAATGGACCGCGCGGGCACGATAGCGACATTCTGGAAAGCGGGGCCGCAAGGCCTCCACCGATGGGGTAAGCGTCAGCCAAAGTCCGAAAGGCTTTGAGCCAGCGTCAAAACTCTCAGGTCCAAGTGACAGACGGGGGCACGGCCGGTGGATTTCCCGCCGGCTGAGAGCTGTCATGGTGTGCCGATGTCCGATTCCGATTCTTCGCCTCAACCGCTTGTGCTCGATGCGCTGCATCGTGAGCTCGGTGGCCGCATGGTGCCGTTTGCCGGCTATGCGATGCCGATCCAGTATGAAGGCATCATCGCCGAGCATCTGTGGACACGCGAAAGCGCCGGGCTGTTCGACGTCAGTCACATGGGGCAGGTGTTGTTGCCGCTGACGGCCGACGCCGCGCTCGAAACACTGCTGCCGGGCGACATCAAGGGACTGGGCGAGGGCGTGCTGCGCTATTCGCTGCTGCTCGACGCCAAGGGCGGCATTCTCGATGATCTGATGGTGACGCGGCGTGCCGGTGACCTCTACCTCGTCGTCAACGGCGCGGTGAAGGCCGCCGACATCGCACACATGCGTGCTGCTGGGTTGAGCGTCGACGAGCGTACCGACTGGGCACTGCTGGCGCTGCAAGGCCCCAAGGCGGTCGATGCGCTCGAACGGCTGGTGCCCGGCGTCAGCGCGCTGCGCTTCATGCGCGCCGCCGGCTTCGACTGGCAGGGCCATAAGCTGTGGGTCAGCCGTTCGGGCTATACCGGCGAGGACGGTTTCGAGATTTCAGTCCCCAACGCCGCCGCCGAAGCGCTGGCACGGGCGCTGCTCGCACAACCTGAAGTCCGGCCGATCGGGCTCGGCGCCCGCGATTCGCTGCGACTTGAGGCCGGACTGCCGCTCTATGGCCATGACCTCGACCCCGGCACGACGCCGGTGACCGCAGGGCTGGCGTTCGCGATTTCGAAGCGCCGCAAGACCGAGCTGGGTTTCCCCGGCGCCGACATCATCATGGCGCAGTTGCTGAACGGTCCGCCGGTCAAGCGCGTCGGCCTCGCGGTCGAGGGCAAGCTGCCGGCACGCGAAGGCGCCGAAGTCTTTGTGGGCAGCACCAAGGTCGGCACCGTTACCTCGGGCGGCTTTGCGCCGAGCCTCAACGTGCCGATTGCCATGGCCTATGTCGATGCGGCGCGCGCCGCCGATGGCACGCCGCTTGAAATCGAGGTGCGCGGCAAGCGCCTTGCCGCCACTGTTGTGCCGATGCCGTTCAAACCCAAGAACTATGTCCGCGCCGCCAATTCTGAAATCAGCGCCTAAGGAGGGCCAGCATGACGACCTATTATACCCAGGACCATGAGTGGCTGTCGGTCGATGGCGCCACCGCCACCGTCGGCATCACCGACTATGCGCAGGGCCAGCTCGGCGACGTCGTGTTCGTCGAACTGCCGGCACCCGGCGCCAAGCTGACGAAGGGCGGCGATGCTGCAGTGGTCGAGTCGGTCAAGGCCGCGTCGGACGTCTATGCGCCGGTGTCGGGTACCGTCACCGAAGGCAATGCCGCGCTGGAAGCCGATCCGGCGCTGGTCAACACGGCGGCCGAAACCGATGGCTGGTTCTTCAAGCTGACGCTCGCCGACGCCGGTGAACTGTCGGGCCTGATGGACCGCACCGCCTATGACGCGTTCATCGAGACGCTCTAGCCCATGGCTTGGGACGCAACCGCCTATGCAAACCACGGCGGCTTCGTGCCGGCGCTGGGGGCGGCTGCGCTCGACCTGCTGGCGCCCCAGCGCGGCGAGGCGATCCTTGATCTGGGTTGCGGCGACGGGGTGCTGACGCAGCGGCTTGTCGAGGCCGGCGCAACGGTTGTCGGCATCGATTCGGATGCCGCAATGATCGCCGCAGCGCGCGAGAAGGGCCTTGATGCGCGGCTCGCCGATGGCCGCCAGCTGGCGTTCGATGGTGAGTTCGATGCGGTGTTCAGCAACGCCGCGCTGCACTGGATGGGCAATCCGGCGCCGGTCATCGCCGGCGTCCACCGCGCGCTCAAACCCGGCGGGCGCTTCGTCGGCGAATTCGGCGGCTTCGGCAATCTGGCTGCGGTGCGCGTCGCGGTGCGTGCCGTACTCGCCGCACGTGGCTACCGGGCGCCTGCCGACAATTATTATCCCACGGCCGAAGCCTTTGCGGCAGCGCTGACCGCCGGCAGCTTTGCGGTGCAAAGCTGCAGCCTCATCGCACGCCCGACGCCGCTGACCACCGGCATCAGCGCCTGGCTGCAGACGTTTCGCGGCGCCACCATCGACGCTGCCGGCGTGCCCGCTGACAAGCGCGCGCAGGTCATCGAGGATGTCCGCGCGCTGCTGCGCCCGGTACTCGCCGACGACGACGGCAACTGGACTGCCGACTATGTCCGCCTGCGGTTCGCGGCGGTGCGGCAATGACGCGCCAGCAATTTCCCTCTCCCCTTGCGGGAGAGGGCGAGAGACGCGCCAGCGGCGCGGCCCGGGGTGAGGGGGCGGCACGCAGCCGTTCGATCTTTTTCCGGTCAACCCCTCACCCCGCTCGCCTTTGGCGAGTCGCCCTCTCCCGCAAGGGGAGAGGGGCAGATAGAAAGGGAATTGAATGCGTTACCTCCCCCTGACCCCGGCCGACCGGAGCGCCATGCTTGGCGTGATCGGTGCGCCGAACATCGATGCACTATTCGTCGATGTGCCCGCTGCCGCACAGCTGTCGGCGCCGATTGCCGGGCTGACCCCGCACATGACCGAGCTTGAGGTCGAGCGGAAGCTCGGCGCGCTGGCGAAGCGCAACATGACCGCGTCGGACGGGCCGTTCTTCGTCGGCGCCGGCGCCTATAAGCACCACGTGCCCGCCAGCGTCGATCACCTGATCCAACGCGGCGAGTTCCTGACCAGCTACACGCCGTACCAACCCGAAATCGCCCAGGGCACGCTGCAGGTGTTGTTCGAATTCCAGAGCCAGGTCGCCCGGCTGCTGGCGATGGATGTCGCCAACGCCTCGATGTATGACGGCAGCACTTCGATGACCGAAGCGGTGTTCATGGCGCGCCGCGTCACCCGCCGCACGGTCGCGCGCGTGTCGAGCGGCGTCCACCCGCATTACACCGCGGTGCTTAATACACTGACGCGCTTCACCGATGACGAGATCGTCACGCGTGCCCCCGACTTCACCCCCGACGATGATCTGGCCGCACTGGCGGCTGCGGTCGATGCCGATACCAGCTGCGTCGTCGTGCAGAACCCCAACATCTTCGGCCATGTCGCCGACCTGACGCCGCTGGCGGATGCCTGCCATGCCGCAGGCGCGCTGCTGATCGTCGTGGTTACCGAAGTCGTGTCGCTCGGGCTCATCAAGGCGCCCGGCGAAATGGGCGCCGATATTGTGGTGGGCGAGGGCCAGTCGATCGGCAACGGCCTCAATTTCGGCGGGCCGTACCTCGGCCTGTTCGCGACGCGCGACAAATATGTGCGGCAAATGCCCGGCCGGCTGTGCGGCGAGACCGTCGATGCCGACGGCAAGCGCGGCTTCGTGCTGACGCTGAGCACGCGCGAACAGCATATCCGCCGCGAGAAGGCGACGTCGAACATCTGCACCAATTCGGGGCTGTGCGCGCTGGCGTTCAGCATCCAAATGACGCTGCTCGGCGAAAGCGGGCTGCGCAAGCTGGCGGCGCTCAATCATGCGCGCGCGGTGCAGCTTGCCGACCGGCTGGGGCGCATCCCCGGTGTCGAGGTGGTGACGCGTAACTTCTTCAATGAGTTTACCATCCGGCTGCCGCAGGAAGCGCGGCCGGTGGTGCGCAAGCTGGCGGAGAAGGGCGTGCTCGCCGGCGTGTCGCTCGGGCGGCTCTATCCGGACAATGCGGCGCTCGCCAACGGGCTGGTCGTGGCGGTGACCGAAACCGCGACCGATGCGGATTTTGATGCGTTCGAAGACGCGCTTGACGAGGTGCTGGCATGACTGTTTCGGCTTCCAACCACCGCGTCGTTAGCGGCCTCCCCGAAGCCGCAATCGCCGAGGTCACGACCTTCACCGGCAACCGCGCGCTCATGCTCGAGGAGCCGTTGCTGTTCGAGAAGGGCGCGGTTGATCGTTGCGGCGTCGACTTGCCCGATGTGCCGGCCGTCGCGACGCGGCTCGGCGGGCTCGAACGCACCGCCGAAATCGGGCTGCCGGGCCTTAGCGAACCTGATGCGGTGCGCCATTACACGCGGCTCAGCCGACAGAACTATGCCATCGACATGGGTATCTTCCCGCTGGGGTCGTGCACGATGAAGCACAACCCGCGCCTCAACGAGAAGATGGCGCGGTTGCCTGGCTTTGCCGACATTCACCCGCTGCAGCCGATCGACACCGTGCAGGGTGCGCTGGCGCTGATCGACCAGCTCGCACACTGGCTCAAGACGCTGACCGGCATGCCCGAAGTCGCAATGTCGCCGAAGGCCGGTGCCCACGGCGAACTGTGCGGGATGCTGGCGATCCGTGCCGCGCATGAGGCCGCGGGCAATGACGCGCGCCGCGTCGTGCTGGTGCCCGAAAGCGCGCACGGCACCAACCCGGCGACCGCGGCATTCTGCGGCTACACCGTCGAGGATATTCCCGCCGATGCGCGCGGCCGTGTCGATCTCGCGGCGCTCAAGACGCGGCTGGCGAACGGCAGCGATGTCGCGGCGGTGATGATCACCAACCCCAACACCTGCGGCCTGTTCGAACCCGACATGATCGAGATCTGCGCGGCGGTTCACGCGGCGGGCGGCTATGTCTATTGCGACGGCGCCAACTTCAACGCCATCGTCGGCCGCGTCCGCCCCGGCGACCTCGGCATCGATGCGATGCACATCAACCTGCACAAGACCTTCTCGACCCCGCACGGCGGCGGCGGGCCGGGTTCGGGGCCGGTGGTGTTTTCGGCAGCGCTGGCGCCGTTCGCGCCGCTGCCGTTCGTCCGCAAGACCGGCAATCATTATGAG
>CALMPZ010000456.1 GCA_937871645.1 uncultured Polymorphobacter sp. | reverse complement strand
ATTGAAAATCCCCGTGTCGGTGGTTCGATTCCGCCCCCGGGCACCATTTTTCAAATCGTATCGCCGAACGGGTGACTGCACGTCGGCGAAGGCGTGCCGGGCAGCAGGCCGCGATCAGCTGGCGGCGCGCAAATAGCCGGCGAATTGCTCGACGATGTCGGGCTTCAGCGCGCGCGCGGCGGCAATGTCGGCGTTGCCTCCCGCCGTTTCGCCCTTCTTCTGGCGCGCCAGGCCACGGCCATAGAGCGATTCGGGCATTTTGGGCCTGATGGCGATCGCCTTGTCATAGCTGGCGATCGCAGCGGCATAGTCGCCGCGGCGCAACATCACAAAGCCGCGACTGTCGAGAAGGGCAGGATTTTCGGGATTTTGGGCCAGCGCCGCGTCGCACGCGGCGAGCGCGCGGTCGAGCGCGACATTGGCAATGGCAAGGTCCCAGCAGATCGTGTTGAGCGCGCTGGCATTGTCGGCGGCGTGCTTCATCACCCCGGCGATCTCGCGGTCGGCGAGCGCCTTTTGGCCGCTTCGCGCCATCGCTATGGCAAGTTTCAAATGGGTCGCGGGCGTGTA
This sequence comes from uncultured Polymorphobacter sp., assembly GCA_937871645.1. Lineage (GTDB taxonomy): Bacteria > Pseudomonadota > Alphaproteobacteria > Sphingomonadales > Sphingomonadaceae > Polymorphobacter_A. The sequence goes on along the minus strand of CALMPZ010000456.1, from coordinate 5,294 downwards.
TTTGCCCTCGGCATCCTGCCGCGCCGTCAGGCTCGCCAGCGCGTTGACCGCGCCCTGATAATCGCCACTGGTGAACAGCAATTCGGCATCTGCGGCCAGCAGGTCGGCATTTTCAGGATCCAGCTTGAGTCCGGCGGCGATATCGGCGCGGCGGCCGGCAACATCGTCTGCTGTTCGCCACCGCAGACGGTTGATATAGGCGTAGACTGTTGGCTCGACCGCAATCGCGCGGTCGAATGCCGCCAGACAAGTGGCTCGGTCCACCATGCCGCAACTGATCCCGGCGGCATAGACGAGGGCCTCGCCGTCCTTGGGATTGGCCGCTGCAATGGCGCGCGCTTCCGCCAGCACAGCGGCGTTGTCACCGCGCGTCTTGTAGATGTTGGCGCGCAGCAGATAGGCCCGATAGAGATCGGGCTTGAGGGAAACCGCCTTGGCGGCGTCGGCCAAGGCATTGTCGTCCTCATTTGCGGCGCGGTATGCCGTAGCCCGCGCTTCATAGAGTTTCGCGGCATCAGGCATTAGTGCGATGCCACGCGTCAGCTGCGCGATGGCCAGGGCTGGATCGCTGATGCTTTCTCCGCCCAATATCGCGTTGGTCGTCACCCCCGCCTGCAGCCGCTGCACTCGTTCATCGGCGGGATCGATTTTGGCAGCGGCATCGGTGTCGGCACGTGCGGCTGCAAAATCTTCGTGCTTCGTGTTGATGGCGGCGCGCGCATACAGCAGGTTGATGTCCTGCGGATGCCGGACGATGGCTTCCGAAAGCTCGGCGACGGCTGCCTTGTAGGTTGTGTCGTCGCCGTTTGCCGCGACCTCAGCGTATGTGACCATGTACAGCAGGATGAGGACGTTGGTTTCGTCCGGATTGATCGCCCGCGACGCATTGAGCGCGCTTCGTGCCTCGGCGGTCCGGCCGAGGCGGGCGAGGAAGATGCCGCGCAAGGCGATGATCGTCGCCGATTTGGGGTCGAGCGCCAATGCGCGATCAGCGGCGGCGAGCGCCTTGGCATTGTCTCCGCTGTCCATATAGGCCTTGGACTGTGCCAAATAGCCTTCTAGCGAAGTCGGCGGGGTGGCCAGCCGTTCATCGATCTCGGTCTTGGAGGATTTGTAGGTCTTGGGCGCGTTGACGAATACCCGTACGTCGTCCAGCGCGCGCAGCCGCGCCTGTGCGGCGCGGGCGTCGGCGGCGCTGACTTCGGGCACGAGCGTGCGCGTGCTGGCTTCCATCTCGACTGCGCCGTTGACGATGCGCGTCGTGCGCTTGAATTGCTCGCCGGCGAGCGTTTCATCGGCATCGGCGCCCGAAATGGTGAACCCCTGGCCCTTGGCGGGCAGGATGATAGTTTCGCGGCTGCGCGAATAGCTCGGGAAGCCACGTTCAAAGGGCGCATCGCTGTCAGGGCCGGCATCGCGGCTGAAATCGGCCTTGTAGCCGAGCCCGGCACCGTCGAGCTCATAGCTGCTGCCATCCCAGTCCATCGCCGCACTGCCAGTCATGGTCAGGCGCGCGGTGGCGGTCGCAGCATCATAGGCATAGGCCATCTTGTCGGTGGTGATGAAATCATAACGGTCGCGCCAGAAGCTGCGCATCGCATTGTCACGGGCTTCGCCGGTCATGTTGGAAAGCGTCGCGTTGACGCCTTGCGCGCTGTCGCCGATGAAGCGCACCTCGGCACGCGCCGGTGCCGGCAGCGCCAGCCCGGCCGAAGCGTCAAGGTGCAGCATGGCGTCGCTGTCGGGTGCGGCGAGCGGCGGCGGTAGTACCGGCTCGAGCCCGGCGCCGGCAGCGCGGATGGGCAGCGCCCAACGGAAATCCGGCACCGGCACCTGTGCGATATCGGTGTCGAACAGCCGTGTGCCGTCGAGCCAATAGGTCTTGCCGGCGATCGTGGCGCGCACGATGACATGGTCGAACGCGCCGACGCCGGGCAGCCGCTCGGGCAGGACGTCGCCCAGCTTCGAGCTGACCAGCGCCGCTTCGGCCGGAATGCCGAGCCCGTCGAGCAGCGCCAGCAACAGCGCGGTCTTGCCCTTGCAGTCGCCGAACCGCCGCGACCAGGTGACATCGGCAGCGGCGGGTACCAGCGCGCCATCGTTCATGCCAAGGAAAACGTAGCGCACCTGCGATTCGACCAATGCCAGTGCGGCGCTGGCCTGTTTCGCAGGGTCGGGCGACGCGGCGCGGATGCGCGCGATTTCGGCGTGCAGCGGCGAATCGGGCTTGAGCCGGCGCGCCTCGGCATAGAGTGGAACGAAGATTGCCGCGACATCGGCCCAGCTGGCGAAGTCGCTGAGCTCGACGATGCGGCCGATGCGATAGCGCGGCGGTGCGTCACGCGGCGCCGCCAGAGGCTGCACGTCGCGCGCCGCGAACATGATGCCGGGGGGATTGCGCTGTTCGCCCGGCTTGGCGGCGGGGTGGCGCGCGCGCCAGCGCATGGCACTGTCGGCGGGCCAGGCGGCGATGAAGAACTGCTCGCCGATCGTCACCGGCAGGCCGGCGGCGAGGATCGCATCGGCATGACCGCGCAGCACCGGGTCAAAGCTGTCGATGGTCATGGCGCTGACCAGAATGTCGCCGATCCGCAGATCTTCGACCTGCATCGTGGCGGTAAGCGTGCCGTCGAGCGCGGCATATTCGAGACCCTTCTCGCGGCGCAGTACGGTGAACTGGCGACCTTCGCCGATGAGGTCGATGACTTTGTCGCCGCGCAGGATCTGCAGTTGGTGCACCGTCAGCGTGCTGGTATCGGGCTTCCACGGCACGGTGACACTGCCCATTGCGGCAAGCCCTTGCGCCGTCTGGATGTGCACGGCGGTGCGATTATAGACGGCGTAGCCGCCGCGCTTGTTGAAACTGATCTGCTGATCGAACATCAGCACGCGCACCGCCGCTGTGTCGGGCGCAGCGATACCGGCGGGCACAGGGTGCGGTTTGACCCAGGCCGGTGGCGGGCCGATCACCGGCTTGTCGGCTGCCAGTGCGGTGCTGGTGAGGGACAGGACTGCCAGACTGGTCAGCAGGCAGCGCAAAATGGCCGGATGGTTCAGGATGACGCCCCACTTACTCAACACACCGGGTAATCAACGCCCCTGACCCGAGCCTAGATTCACCAATATCACCAATACGGAGCGGCAATCTGCCGCGATTTCCGTCGCCGCACAAGCCGGTAGTTCGTCGTCGCCGCTAAGCCTTTTTGAGCAACGCCGTATCGACCGGCAACGACCGCACGCGCACGCCGGTCGCTGCAAAAATCGCATTGGTGATCGCCGGCGGCACCGGCGGATAGGCCGGCTCCCCCAGCCCCGTCGGTGGGTTGTCGCTGGTCACCATCTCCACCGCGACGGTTGGCGCATCGGCGATCCGCAACAGCGGATAGTCGTCGAAATTGCTTTGTTCGACGCGGCCGTTGGCCACGGTGATCTGCTGGTTGAGCGTTGCGTTGATGGCATCGAGTGTCGAGCCGACAATCTGGTTGTTCGCGCCGCTGGGGTTGACGATCTGGCGCCCGACATCGCCCGCGACCCAGACCTTCACCACCTTGACGGTGCCGTCGTCGGCAACCTTGACCTCGGCAACGCTGGCGAAATAGCCGCGGTGGCTGAAGTAGAAGGCAATTCCCAGCCCTGAACGCGGCGCCATGGCGCGGCCCCAGCCCGCCGCCTTGGCTGCGGCATCGAGCACGGCGCGCGTGCGACCGGTATCAAGCCCGGTATGGCCGTTCGATGTGTCCCCGACCAGGCGCGGACTGCCGAGCAGCTGTTGCCGAAACGCCAGCGGATCGATTTTGGCCGCGAGTGCCAATTCGTCGAGAAACGACTGCATGACAAAGCCGAAGGCGTTGCTGACCGGTGCGCGCAGCGGCCCGGTCTCGAGCGGCGTCGGCATCAGCGAGGCACCAATGGCAATGTTCTCGACGAAGCCGTCGGGAAACAGCCCGGGCGCGATCTGCGCTGACCGGGCAAACTTGCCCTCACTGCCGTAGCTGACAAAGTGGTTGCGCCAGGCGATCAGCTTGCCACTGGCATCGAGACCGCCACTGAGGTTGTGGAAGCCGCCGGGCCGGTAGAACGCCTGCTGGATGTCCTGTTCGCGCGACCAGATCAGCTTGACCGGCGCGCCGGCGCGCGCCGAAATCGCGGCCGCTTCGACCATGAAATCATTGCCAAGCCGGCGCCCGAAGCCACCGCCGCAGCGCATCATGTGAATGGTGATGCTGCCGGGCGGCACCCCGAGAATTTTCGCAACCTGCGCACGCCCAGGTTCGGGATTCTGCGTCGGTGCCCAGATCTCGACCTTGCCGCCGGCTACGCGCGCCGTGCAGTTCATCGGCTCCATCGCGGCGTGCGCCAGATACGGGTAGCTGTAGGCGGCATCGACACGCCTGGCGGCGCCAGCCAGCGCCTTGTCGGTATCGAGCGTCGACACAATGCTTTGCTGCGGCGGCTGTTTGGCGAGTGTCGCCGCCTGTGCGGCAATAGCGGCGCTGCTATCGCCGGCGCGCGGCCCTTCGTCCCAGACAATCTCCAACGCCGCGCGCGCGCGGTTGGCGGTCCACCAGCTGTTGGCGACGACGGCCACGCCCTCGCTCAGCCCGGCCCCCATCGGATCGCTGCTGCCCTTGATGACAAACACGTCGATGACGCCCTTAATGGCCTTGGCCTTGGTCAGGTCGGCGCTCTTGATGGTACCGCCGAACACCGGGCATTTTTCATAGGCGGCATAGACCATGCCCGGCACCTTTGCATCGATGCCGAACAGTGGCGCGCCGGTGACCAGCTTATAATTGTCGACGCCGGTCATTGGCTGGCCGATGATGGTGAAATTCGCTGGGTCCTTGAGCGCGATGGTCGCGGCATCGGGCAGCGGCAGTTTCGCCGCGTCCGCTGCAACGTCGCCGTAGCCGAGCTTGCGGCCTGACGCGGTGTGCAGCACCGTGCCACTTGCAGTCGTGCATTCGCTCGCCGGCACACCCCACCGTGCCGCAGCGGCGCTGACCAGCATCGCGCGCGCGGTCGCGCCCATACGGCGCAGCGGGTCATATTGCAGCGTCGTCGCCATGCTCCCGCCGGCGACCTGTCGGCCGTAGACTGCCGTGTCGGCCAGCGCTTGCTCGACGGTGACGGCACTCCAGTCGACATCGAGCTCTTCGGCGACCAACTGCGGGATCGAGGTTTTGACGCCCTGCCCGATTTCGGGATTCTGCGCCATGATGGTGACGCTGCCATCGGCATGCACCGTGACATAGGTATTGAGCTTCGCATCGGTTGCACCAGCTGCGAATGCG
>CALMPZ010000455.1 GCA_937871645.1 uncultured Polymorphobacter sp. | reverse complement strand
ACCCCTCACCCCGCCGCGCTGGCGCGCGAGTCGCCCTCTCCCGCAAGGGGAGAGGGGCAGGGGCGCGGGTGGACACGTCAGCCGACCATCTTGAACCGGAAGCTTTCGGCCGCCAGCCCCGGGCCGAACGCCACCGCGAAGCCGTCGGCGGCCTTTTTGACGGTGGTGCCCGACGCGGCGAGGATGCGTTGCAGCACGAACATCAGCGTCGCCGACGACATATTGCCGAAGTCGCGCAGCACGCCGCGCGACCAGTTCAGCGTGTCGGGCGCCAGCTCGAAGCCGGTCTCGACGGCGTCGAGGATGGTGCGGCCGCCGGCGTGGACGGCCCAGACATCATAATCCGCCGGCCGCAGCCCGCGCAGCAGCCCGGTGTCGTCGTTGCGCTCGTTTTCGAACTTGAGCGCGCGCTGGATGCGGCCCGGCACTTCGCCCGACAAATGCATGTCGAAGCCCTGGTCGCCGATGCGCCAGGTGATCGCCTCGTTCGAATCCTCGATGGTGGTGGCGCGGAAGTCCTTGAGCGCGATGCCGGTCTCGTCGGCCGTCACCAAAGTCGCCGAACAGCCGTCGCCGAACAGCAGCATCGACAGGATCTGCTCGATGTTGCCGGTCTGCTGGAAGTGCAGCGTGCATAGTTCGAGGTTGACGACGAGCACGCGCGCGTGCGGCTCGGAGCGCACGAAATGATGCGCCAGCCGCAGCGAATTGACCGCGGCATAGCAGCCCATGAAGCCGACTGCGGTGCGCTCGACGCCGGGGTTGAGCCCGGCGGCCTTGACGATGAGCTGGTCGATGCCCGGCGCGATATGGCCGGTGCACGATGCCACCACCAGATGCGTGATGCGCTCGCGTTCGCCGTCGAGGTTCAGCGCGTCGAGCGCCTGCATCGCCAGTTGCGGGCCGGTCTTTTCGAACCGCGCCATGCGTGCGGCGGTGCCGGGGAAATTGCCCGGCGTGTAGAAGCCCTCGGTATCGGCGACGAATCCGTCGGGGTCGGTGACGGGCTCGAAATACGAAAAGCGCCGCTCGATGCCCGAGCGGCTGACCATGCGCTTGAAGATCATCTGGTCGCGGCGTTCGGTCATGAAGCCTTCGACGAAACGCACGAACGGCTCATGGACGTCATGCGGCGGGACGGCGGTGCCAATCCGGTTGATGTGCGCGGTCGCCATGCTCGTCTCCTCGAAACTGTCGCTACTCTATACTGCTTCGCAAATGCGCGACAGCGCCGATAGTTGCACATCCGGGCACGAAGATGGGCGTGGTATTCGCGCGCGCGCTGCGGCACGATGGCGCGGATGAGCAGCTTTCCACCCCCCGAACCGTCCCCCAATGACCGGTTCAGCGATGTCCCTGGTATTGTCGTCGGCCATGCCCATGACACGGGCGTCCGCAGCGGCACCACCGTCATCGTGCCGGATGCCCCGGTCATCATGGCGGTCGATGTCCGCGGCGGTGGCCCGTGCACGCGCGAGACCGAGGCGCTTTCGCCGCACAACCTCGTCGAGCGCGTCCATGCGCTGGTGCTGTCGGGCGGCTCGGTGTTCGGGCTGGCGGCGGCAGATGCGGTGGTGTTCGAACTGTCGCAGCGCGGTGTCGGGCTCGCTGTCGGCGCGCGCGCGGTGCCGGTGGTGCCCGCCGCCGGGCTGTTCGACCTCAACAACGGCGGCGACAAGGCCTGGCCTGCGAACCCGTATCCGGCGCTCGGCCTCGCCGCACTTGCAGCGCTGGGGAATGACGCGAGCGGGTCGGTCGGTGCGGGCTGCGGCGCCACCGCCGGCAGCCGGCCGGGCGGCATCGGCTCGGTGGCGCTGCGCTGGAACGGCTACACGCTCGGTGCGCTGGTCGCGGTCAACAGCTACGGCGAAGTCTACGAAGGCGCGCCGCCGGATGGCGTAGTGCCACTGCCCAAACACGCCACCGGGCGCGCGCTGGCCGCGTCGTTCAACACCTGCATCGGCGCCTTCGCCACCGATGCACCGCTGACCCGCGCCCAGGCGCAGCGCATCGCGGTAATGGCGCAGGATGGACTGGCGCGCGCCGTGCGGCCGATCCACACGCCGTTCGATGGCGATTCGATTTTCGCACTGTCGACCGCCGCACCGGGGACGCCGCCGGTCGATGCGGTGACGCTGGCGATATTGGGCACGCTGGCGGCGGATCTGGTGGCGCGCGCCACGCGGCGCGGGGTGTTCGGGTAGGATTCAGAGCCTCCGGCGGGCAGGGGTGACCCCTGCACCCGATTGTTTGGCGCTCTTCAAATGGGTGCAGGCCTCAGGCCTGCCCGCCGGAGGCCCTTCAATCTACCGCGGCAACGCCGCATCCGCCGCCCGGAACGCCGCGACATGCTGCGCACCCAGCGCCTGCACACGCGCGATCATCGCGCCGGTGGCAGCAATCGCAACGCGCGCATCAGCGCCGCCGTTCGCGGCCACGGCCAAGTCGCCGGCGATGCGGTCGAGCCGCACGCGCATGTCGTCGATCTGGTTGCCGAGCTGGTTGAGCCGCGTCAGTTCGAGCTGCGCCGTTGACCAGACCTCGCTGCTCGGCGCGCTGCCCTTGGCGGCGGCGACGGCTGCGGTGGTCGCCTTGGCCTGCAGGTTCCAGCGCGTATCGAGTGTGTCGACCTCGCGGCTGATGACGGTCAGCCGGGCATTGGCGTCAATGACGGCGGCGGCGGGCGCCGAAACCGTGGCGGGCTGCGCCGGCGCGGCGCTGCCGGGTTCGGCCGATTCGATGGCGCGTGGTGCCAAGCTTGGCCATTTGTCTTTCGACTGCGCGCAGGCGGGGAGCGCGATCAGCGCAACGATTATCAGGCTTCGCATCGGCAGGTTCCTAGACCCCGGTGCAATTAGCTGCAAGCAGGGGCTTGCATCAGCCGCCATGACCCTCTATCAGCCGCCATCTCGCGCCCGTAGCTCAGCTGGATAGAGCATCAGACTACGAATCTGAGGGTCGGACGTTCGAATCGTTCCGGGCGCACCATTATAACTTATATGGTACAGACTGTCGGTCGGTGTTTTTCACCGGCCGGCTTTTGTGCGCGTTTTCCGTACCTTACTGGGTGCGCGCGCATCGGTCATCCACACAAGAGACGATTCGGTCGGGCCGGTGCGCCGCGAAGTCAGGCCGGTTCTCAACTGCCCGAAAATCCAGTCGTCAGATGCGATGCATATTTGATGCGATGCGGGTGATGTGCGGGGGCTCAAAGGCCGCTCAGAGGGGCATAAGCGCCCTTACTGAAATCCCAGCATCGTGCGCTGCCCAATCCGGCGACTTCTGCTAGCGGCGCATTGTCGGCGGTTTGCATTGCCGACCACCCGCAAGGAATATGCGCTGCTGGTCGATCTGGCGCACCACCCCGGTCGCGTCATCCTCCAAAACCAGTTGCTGACGCCGGTCTTGGGCAAGTGGCACAGCAATGACGTCGAGTATCTGAAGTCGCACCCGGTCCCTCGACCGAGCGCGCCAGGATCGCATGGTCCGCTCGCATTCGGCGCACGAGTTCGGGATGGTTGCCGGTATTGATGAAGAGTCCGGCGTTCATGTCTTCGCTCGGGACTCAATTCTAAGCGATTTGACTTAATTGAAGCGCGTTATAAGTTCGGCTGATACGGGAGAGGATGCCGAATGACCGATTGGGCGGAGAAGCGCGCAGCTTTCCAGCGCGATGGCGTGGTTCACATTCCCGGGTTGCTATGTCGCGACCAGCTTGAGGTGGCGTTGAGGGCTTGGGAGTGGAGCCTCGCGAATCCAACGCCGAGGAACGCACCGGCATTGAAGCGCGATGGCGCGCCGCTGTTCTACAACGATTCCTTCCACCCCAACGTGCTCGACGGGTACCGGGCAATGCTGGAGGGATCGCCGATCCCGGCTGCGTGCGCGCAACTATGGGGTACTGATCCCGTCTGGTTCATCTACGAACAGGTATTCCTGAAAGAGGGCGGTGATACGCGGCGCACGCCCTGGCATCAGGATGGATCCTATATTCCGATGGATGGTGAGGACACTGCGGTCGCCTGGATCACCTTCGAGCCGCTGGCCAAAAGCGATAGCCTTGAGTTCATCCCGGGATCGCACCGCGGCCCGATGTATAATAGCTCGGCGTTTGACCCGAAGGACGACACGCGGCCGATCGACGAGCGCCTGCCCCTGCCGCGCCTTCCCGCCTACGAGGCCGAGCGCGACAGGCATAAGTTTGTCTCATGGGCGGTCGAGCCGGGGGACGTTATCTTTTTCCACTTTCGCACCATGCACGGCGGTGCGCCGACGCGGCCAGGCCAGCGTCGGCGCACGCTCACGCTGCGCTTCTTCGGCGAGCGTACGCATTACGATCCGAAGGCGGCCAAATCGCTGCCGAATTTCCCCGACATGGCGACCAAGCTGAAACCGGGCGACACCATGCGCGCGCCGGGATTCCTCCAACTGCATCCCAAGCCATAAGCGGGGGGCAGGAGACGACGACACATCGCTAAGGCACACGACGGCAGACGTGCCCAATAGAGCCTCGCGATCCTCGCTTGGCAGAGTGATCCCGTAGCCGTTCGCGATGGTCTTTGTGCGCACCAAAGTTCGACACGGTTGAGATCGAGGCCGGTCGATGACGTTTTACAAGAGTTCGCCGGCCTGGAAGGTTCGGATGCCAAGCTCAAGCGCCTGTTGCACCACGTCGCGCGCGGCCATGATGAAGTTGAAATCGCCGACAGCGTGATCAAGCGGGAAGCCCGGCTCTGCCATGCGCGCGGCGAACGCCGGGCTGGCGGTGTGGATACCCGCGGGCAGATGACCCGCATCGCGCCGGCATCGAGTGCCTGGCCGGCCAGCGTCGCGTCATTGGCCGCCAGCCGCACCAGCGGCGTGGTTGAAACCGTCTGCAGCATCGCCAGCATGTCGGGGTAGCCGATCATGCCGTGCTGCATGTCGATAGTGAGTGCGTCCCAGCCGAGCGAGGCCATGACCTCGGCAGGAAAGCCGCCGGGAATCACCGACCAGCCGTTGAGCACGGTCTGCCCGCGCGCCAGTTGTTCCCTGACCTGGATTGCCTTCAAACGCATCTCCCTGTTTGAGCCTGGTCATTTTTTGTTCATCGGTCCGGTGACGTATCACCCGCAGCAGAGAAGGCGCAAATTGCCGGACAACCTCAAGCAAAAATAATGAGGCTACTCATTTTCATGTTGACTCCGACAACGCCGCAGTTAGCTTTAGGCACAGAAAACAACGAACAGGGGAGGTCGGCCAGTGGCCGTTGCTGCATTAGGCCGCAGAGAGCAGAACAAGCACGACAAGCGTGCGCGGATTACCGCGGCGGCGCGTGCGCTGTTCGCGCACAAGGGCTTTACCGCGACCACCACGCAGGAAATCGCCGATGCCGCCGGCGTCGCGGCGGGCACGATCTTCACCTATGCGCGGACCAAGGACGACCTGCTGATTCTGGTGTTCCATGACGAGATGCTCGATGTGGTCGAACGCGCCCGCACACGCGCCTTGCAGCAGCCGCGGCTGCGCGATCAGGCGATCGCCTTCTTCAACGAAATTGCCGATTATCACGAGCGCGACCTGCCACTCGCACGCGCGCTGATGCGGCAGTTGAGCTATGTCGAAAGCACCGACCAGCGCGCCCTGGTGTCGCAGCTGATGCGGCGGCTGCTCGGTCATCTGGCGAAGCTCATTGATGCAGCGAAAGCTACCGGCGAAGTCGCCGCCAGCCGCCCGCTGACGGTGGCAGCGCGCACGCTGTTCGCGGTGTATTTCCTGCATCTCAACGGCCTGCTCAACGGCTATCTCGACCGCGCGCAGTTCGAACGCGCGCTTGCGAGCGATTTTGCCCTGGTGCTGGCCGGGCTGGCGCCGGTGCGCGCCGCCGGATCAAAAAACCGATAACCACCTGGGGAGGTGACAAATGAGCGGCGTGACGGAACTGGGCTATGTGCGCCTCGGGGTCTCCGACCTCGCCAAGTGGCGCGATTTTGCCGGACGGCTGGTCGGGTTGGAGGTCGGTGCCGACTCGAACGACGATGTCATCTATCTGCGTGCCGATGCGTGGCACCACCGTCTTATCCTCGAACGCGACGCCGGCGATGATATCCTCGCCGCCGGCCTGCGCGTCGCCGGACCCGGCGAGTTCCGCGCGCTGCAGGAAACGCTGCGCGCCGCGGGCGTCGCCTTCGAAGTTGCCGATGCCGAAACCGCCGGCAAGCGCTGCGTGCTGGAGATGTTGTCGCTCAGCGATCCGGCCGGCAATCCGCTCGAAATCTTCCACGGCCCGCGCGTCGATACGCACCGGCCATTCCATCCCGGCCGCGGCATGTTCGGAAAGTTCGTCACCGGCAACGGCGGGCTGGGCCACATGATGCTGCGCGCCGGCGACCTCGGCGAAATGCACGCCTTTTACACATTGCTCGGGATGCGCGGCAGCATCGAATACAAGGTGCCGGTCACGCCCGAATTCACCGTCGAAATCCTGTTCATGCATTGCAACCAGCGCGACCACACCTTCGCGTTCGGCTTGCCGTCGGAGCGCCGCGTCAACCACCTCATGTTCGAAGTCAGCGACCTCGATGACGTGTTCCTGACCTATAATCTGGTGCGCGAGGCCGGCTACGAGATCGCCATCCTGCCCGGCAAGCACGCCAACGACCAGATGTTCTCGTTCTACTGCATCTCGCCGTCGGGCTTTCAGGTCGAAATCGGCTGGGGCGGCCGCCCCGCCAGCCACCAGTCAGAATATTATGTCGGCGACACCTATGGCCATGAATTCACCGCCGGGAGGCCCGCATGAGCACCGCCACCAAGCTGCCGCCGCAGCAGCATTTCATCGACGGCAAGTTCACCGCCGCTGCTTCGGGCGCGACGTTCGACGCGGTCAATCCGTACACCGAAACCGTGACCACGCAGGTCGCGCGCGGTGACGCCGCCGATGTCGCCAACGCCGTCGCGGCCGCCAAGGCAGCGTTCGACGACGGCGCCTGGTCGCGTGCACCGGCGTCGTTCCGCCGCAAGGTGCTGTTCAAGGCCGCCGACCTGATCGAGGCGCGCTCGGCCGAAATCGTCCGGCTGCAGACGCTCGAAATGGGTGGCCCCGTCGGTCCCGCGCACCCCGGCCCGCACCCGGTCATGTCGCGCTCGGCATGGAACCTGCGCTTCTTTGCCGAGGAGCAGGAACAGGCCGGCGACCATGCGTTCAATCGCGATGACAGCCTGCTGACCTACACGATGAGCGACGCCGCCGGGGTGTTCGGGCTGATCACGCCGTGGAACGCGCCGATCATGCTGTCGACGTGGAAGATGGCACCGTGTCTCGCCTACGGTAATTCGGCCGTCCACAAGCCGTCCGAACTGTCGCCGCTGTCGATCAGGATCCTCTGCGAAATCTTCGCCGAAGCCGGCATGCCCGACGGCGTCTACAACGTCGTCCACGGCCTCGGCAAAGAAGCCGGCGTCGCGTTGGTCGAGCACAAGGATGTCATCGGCGTGTCGTTCACCGGCTCGCCCGGCACGGCGCGCGACATTGCCGCGCGTGCCGCGCCGCAGCTTAAGCGCACCTCGTTCGAACTTGGCGGCAAGTCGGCGAACATCATCTTCGCCGACGCCGATCTGGCGAAAGCGATTCCCGGCGCCGCGATGGGCATCTTCATGAACAGCGGCCAGGCCTGCGTCGCCGGCTCGCGCATTCTGGTGCAACGCTCGATCTACGACGCCTTCCTCGAAGGCTTCGCCAAGGCGGCGTCGATGTGGAAGGCCGGCGACCCGTCCGACCATGGCACCCGCCTCGGGCCGCTGGTGTCGAAGGCGCAGTATGACCGCGTGACGGGCTATCTCGATCTGGCGCGGCAGGAAGGCCGCATCCTGTTCGGCGGCGGCCGTCCGGCGGGGCTCGACACCGGCTATTTCGTCGAACCCACCGCCATCGTCGATGTCAGTCCAGACGCGCGTGTCTGCCAGGAGGAGATTTTCGGCCCCGTCGCGACCATCCTGCCGTTCGATGATGCCGATGACGCGCTGGCCATCGCCAACAATTCGGACTTCGGGCTGGCGGGCTATGTGTGGTCGCGGTCGCAGGACACCGCGCACTACATGAGCCACCGCATGCAAACCGGCATGATCTGG
>CALMPZ010000454.1 GCA_937871645.1 uncultured Polymorphobacter sp. | reverse complement strand
CCAGGGATTAGCTTAGCAAAGCCGCCAAACTGTCCAAACAGGCGGGACCACCTCAGCTTCCGACCCAGTTCAAGTCATTCCCTGATCGGAGCGTAAACGGCAGCTTTTGCTGAAACTGGCCATTCGTCCGTTGTTGAGCCGCCGGGCAGCAGTGCGCTCCACTGCAGTCGTTCAGGATAATATTGTGAAGCCCGAAACCTGCCGTTCCCAAAGGGCTGGTAGATGTCGGATCGGCATCGACATTCTAATGGCACGCGGCGTTGAGGGTTGTCCCTAGTTGAACGATTGGCGCCCCCCAAAATGGGGGTGGTCAGCATTGTTCCTGTCTGGCGCGCGACCTACACCCCAAATTGGAACTGGTTGAGGTAACGACACAGACAGCATGCGGACTGAGTCGAACGACGATCTGCCTTCTGGATGAGTGCCTGCAGCGGGTTCGCCAGCTGGCCCCGGCTGGTGCCCGCTCCGAACCCGCCCAGAGTTTTGCGCCATCGGACGTGTTTGCCGGAGCGCCGGCGGCAACATAGGCAATTGGGAGTAAATTGAATGGGCTACAGTGCACAATCATTTCGCCTCGACGGCAAGATCGCGCTTGTGACCGGTGCCGGTGCGGGAATCGGCAAGGCCATCGCCGAAATGTTCGCCGGCGCCGGTGCCAGCGTAGTCGTCAGCGACCGGACTGCCGAAACCGCTGCAGCCGTCGCGGCCGAAATCACCGCTGCCGGTGGCCGTGCCGTGTCTATTGCCTGCGACGTCACCAACGCAGACCAGCGCGCCGCGGCGGTTGCGCTCGCGGTCAGCAGCTTCGGCGGGCTCGATATCCTGATCAACAACGCCGGCGGCGGCGGTCCCAAGCCGTTCGACATGCCGATGTCGGACTTTGTCTGGGCATTCGATCTCAACATCTTTTCGCTGTTCAATTTCTGCCAGCTCGCGGCGCCGCACATGGCCAAGGCCGGCGGCGGCGCGATCGTCAACATCAGCTCGATGGCAGGGGAAAACACCGCATCGCGCATGGCGTCGTATGCCTCGTCGAAGGCCGCAGTGAACCATCTGACGCGCAACATCGCTTTCGACCTCGGGCCGCGCGGCATCCGCGTCAACGCGATTGCCCCCGGCGCGATCCGCACGCAGGCGCTCGCCACGGTGCTCACACCTGAAATCGAAGCAGCGATGCTCAAGCACACGCCGCTCGGCCGGCTCGGCGAGGCCGACGATATCGCCAATGCTGCACTGTTCCTGTGCGCGCCGGCATCGGCGTGGGTCAGCGGCCAGGTGCTCACTGTTTCGGGCGGCGGCGTGCAGGAACTCGACTGAATCAAACCGCCGGAAATTGACCGCCGCTGCGCCGGCATAAACAGGAGCATGACATGAGCATCGACGCATTCGCGGACTTCCGCATGGACAAGCATGTCGCCATCATCACCGGCGGCGCTCAGAACATCGGCGCGGGCGTGGCGCGGACATTTTCGGGTGCCGGCGCCAAAGTGATGATCGCCGATCTCAATGGCGAAAAGGCCAAGGCGACCGCCGCCGCCATTGCTGCCGAAACGGGCAAGGACGTCATCGGCATCGGTTGCAATGTCACCGTCGAGGCCGATATCGCGGCGTGCGTGGCAGCGACCGTCAAGGCATTCGGTGGTGTCTCGACGCTGGTCAACAATGTCGGCTGGGGTGCGGCGAACGATGATCCGCTTAGCGTCAGCGTCGAAGCCATGGTCGAAAGCTACAAGCTCAATACGCTGTCGGCGATGCGCATGACTGCCGCCTGCCGTCCGTACCTACTCAAGGCGCAAAATGCCGCGATCGTCAATTCCGGGTCGCTGGTCGGCACCGTGCCGGCGTTCGACTTCATCGCCTATTCGGCGGCGAAGGCTGCGCTCAACCATTTGATGCTGGGGCTGGCGCATTATTTTGCCAAGCAGATCCGTATCAATTCGGTGCTGATCGGCACCGTCATCACCGAAGGCTATGCCGCCGCCGGGCTCGATGAAAAGGCGCAATACGCGCTCGCGCATCCGAACAACCTGACCGGCAGTGCCGGCACCGCGCAGGACATCGCCAACGCCATGCTGTGGCTGGCATCGCCTGCCGGTAAATGGGTCAGCGGCCAGACCATCAACGTATCGGGCGGCGGGACGCGGATCCGGCTCAAGCCCGAGTGACGCGGTCCGGACAGCGATTTCGGGCGCGTTGCGCCGCGCTGGCACTGGCCAGCGCGGCGCTCTGCCCGCTGCCTGTTGCGGCACAGGACACCGGCATTTTCGTCGCAACCAGCGATACCGCGCTGCCGCCGGCGATCCTGCAGAATGCCCGGATCGACGCGGTTCAGATTACCGGCATCGATCCGCAGTCGCCACTGTACGGCAGCGTCGGTGCGGCGTTTGCGATTGTGCCCGGCGATCCGGTCGAATGGCTCAAGCTGCAACAGGGGCTGACGGCGGTGCGCGGGCTCGACGACGTCGCGGCAGCGCGCTTCACCGTCGCCCGTGACGCCAATCCGACCCGCACGACCGTGACGCTCGCCATCGATGCCAGCACGGCAGCCAAACCGGCTGCCAGCGGATTTCCGACGTTGCTGCGAACCGACAGCGCGCTGGTGACGCTGATCGCCAGCGGTAGTTTCGGGGCGTTTTCGGACAGCAACCCATGGTTCGGCGACGGCCCGACGTTCACGCAGCTCAGCGCGGTCGCCAAGCACCCGGCAACGGGGACGCGCGCCAGCTGGGTCGAAGCCTCGTTCGAAGCCGGTGCCGGCGGAATCACGCAGCTCGGCAACGCGCCGGTCTATATCTACGGCGCCGCCACCGCACTTTGGTCGGGCTCGCTCGGCCAGGACCTGTTCACCAACGAAGCGCGGTCGATGGTCGCGGCGGAAAAGCTCTACGCCGGGCTGCTTTACGCCGACAAGGCCAACCGCCGGGCCGCCAACCTGTCGTTCGGCCGGCAGAACTACACGCTCGGCGATGGCTTTCTGTTTTCGCAGTACAGCGGCTCGGCCAACGCCGGACCGCGCCCCGGCCTGTATCTCAGCCCGCGCACGACGTTCGACATGACTGCGCTGGTCAACATCCGGCTCGACACGCTGCGCGTGCAGGGGTTCTACCTCGATCCCAACGAGATCGAGGATTTCGAAAGCAACACCAATTTCGCCGGTGGCAACATCAACTGGCAGGTCACCCCAAAGATCACGGTCGGGGCGACCTATGTCACCATCCCGCGGTCGGATTCGCGCTTCCGCCTGCCCGGCGGTGGCAGCGTACCGCGTCAGGGCGAGGAAACGCTCGCAGTCAATCTGCGGCTCGACGACGTGCTCGGCCTCAACGGCAGCTGGGTGCAGGGCGAATATGCCGGGCAGTGGGACGGCAGCGAAACCCGCGCCTGGGCCGGCTATGCGATTGTCGGCTGGCACGCACCCGGCAGCGGCTGGCAGCCGTCATTGTCATACCGCTATTCGGCATTCTCGGGCGATGATCCCGCAACGGCGCGTTATGAACGCTATGATCCGCTGATGTCGGGCGGACTTGCCGACTGGGTGCAGGGCGTCAACATGAAGAAGCTGTTCGGTAACGCCAACATGAACGTGCACCGTGTCCGCGCTACCGCCAAGCCCGCCGGCAACCTGACGCTGACGCTCGACCTGTTCGATTTCCAGGCGCGCGAGCTTAACAACATCGGCGGCCTGCCCGCACTCGATACACTGGCGACACACGATGTCGGCCGCGAAGTCACCTTGCGCGGTGACTGGGTGGTATCGAAGCGGCTGTTCATCCTGCTGCTGGCATCGCACGCGGTGCCGGGATCGGCGATCGTCGATGCCGCGGTGCGCCAAGCCCGGCCGTGGACGACGCTGCAATTTTCCGCCTTCGTCAACTTCTGACCGGTGATGGCCTTGCCGCGCCGCTGCTTCTCCGCGCCCACCCGTCGGCAGTATGCATGCGTGCCCGATTCGTGCACGCCATAATGTCCGCCGGGGTCGCCGAATCCGTCGGCGTGCAACAGTGAGGGGAGGTGCTGCCATGGCCAATTCGACGCGATTCCGCGGCCTTGTCGCGCAACTTTACGCGACCGATTTTCCAGCGGCGCAGTCGGCGTGGGTCGAGGAGTTCCTGGTCCTGCTCGTCGAACTGCGGCGCGCCTTCGGCAATGATCTCGACAAGGTGATCGTCCTCTCGATCATCGGCCAGCGCTTGCTGCGCGATCCGGCGATGCCGGTGCTGTCGCATGTCGATGCCCAGCAATCGCTGATTGCCGAAAGCATGGTCCGCAACACCAATATCGATGCAATCGCGCGCGTCAGCCGGATCCCGCGCGAAAGCGTGCGGCGCAAGGTGGGCGAACTGATTGCCGACGGACTGGTGCAACGTGACGACAGCGGCGGGCTGGCGATCCGCGCCGGCGCCGCCGCGCGGCTGGCGCCGTCGACGCATGTGTCTATCGCGATGCTCGACGCGGTGGTGGCCAAATACCTCGGTCGGATGTGTGACGTCGGCCTGGTGTCGGCGGTGACATTGCCCAAACCTTCCCACAAAGCCTGACCCGGCCTCGGCCCCTCGACGGAGCAACCTCATGGAACCCACCACGACTGACCCGCTGTTCATCCTCGGCGGCCTGCTGTTCACGCTGGTTGGACCGGTCAAGATGATGCCAATATTCTACGGTATGACCGCAACGGTGGGCCCGCGCGCGCGCAACCTGCTGGCGCTCAAGGCGGCTGCACTCGGTGCGCTCGGGATCGCGATCGCCGCCGCCGCAGGCACCGCCAAGATCGAGAATATGGGAATTTCGCGCGAGGCGCTAGGCACCGCGACGGGGCTGGTGCTCGCCATCGTCGGGCTGATGCCGCTGATCGGGGTCGACCTGGAGTCGGCGGCGAAATCGAAAACCCCGCCGACCGCGATCGGGCTGGCGTTTCCGACGCTACTGCCGCCCTACGCATTCGGGCTGATTATCCTGATTAGCCTATACCTGCCAGCGGCAACCGGCGCGTTCAGAATTGCCGTGATGGGTTGTATCCTGATGGCGATCAACGCCGTCGCGATGATTGTGGCGCCCTATATACTCAGCCGAGCCGGCGTGACGCCATTGCGCCTGCTAGGGGCGGTATTCGGGATCATCCAGCTTGCATTCGGCATCCAGATTCTGTTCTGGGGCATTTCACGTGGAATGTCGGTCGGTTGATCACCATAAGGGTCAGCGCCTTTGGCCGCTTTGCCACGTAGAATTTTTGCAAGCTGCCATTCCGCAACCGGCCCCAACCTGGTCGTTCGAGGAGCAACTCGTTCACTCGCCCAAATGTCAGCTTCTGGCGAAAGCCGTCGTTCAGCGAACCCTCCAGAAATGGCAGAAATGTCCCAGAGTCCGTCATTCGCAGACCCATCAAGATGGGAGCCAAGAGTCACGTTTAACCACTAGTCTCGGCGCTCACGCGACCGTGGCCATCGGCGAAGGGATTAACTGACACCACGCTTTTTTATCGCATGCGTGAGAACTGACACACGGCTATTGCAACTGTCATAAACCTATAACAACTGCCACAATCCAATTGTTATCTGCCAACAATTTTGACGCGCTATAGTGCGGGCTATTCAACGGTGACACTCTTCGCCAGATTCCGGGGCTGGTCGACATCGGTGCCCTTGGCAACGGCGACGTGGTAGGCGAGCAGCTGGATCGGCACCGCATAGACCAGAGGCGCGATCAGTGGCGCGACCTTCGGCATTTCGATGGTGGCGATGCAGTTGTCGCCAGCTTGCGCTATGCCGGTGGCGTCGGAGATCAGCACGACTTGCGCGCCGCGCGCCTGGGCCTCCTGCATGTTCGACACGGTCTTGTCGAACAGCGGACCGGCGGGTGCCAGCACGATGAGCGGGACGTTCTCGTCGATCAGCGCGATCGGGCCGTGCTTCATTTCACCTGACGCATAACCTTCGGCGTGGATATAGCTGATTTCCTTTAGTTTCAGAGCACCTTCCAAGGCCATCGGATATTCGGGGCCGCGGCCGAGATAGAGCACGTCGCGGGCCGTCGAGATGGTCTTGGCGACCGCGGCAATAGCCTCGTCGCAGGCCAGCGCAGCGTTCATCGCGGCGGGTGCTTCGGTCAGCTGGTGGACGATGTCGCGTTCGGCGTCGGCGGTCAGCTTGCCGCGGGCGCGCGCCAGATTGGCAGCAAGCGCCGCCATGACCGCAAGCTGGCAGGTGAACGCCTTGGTCGAGGCAACGCCGATTTCGGGGCCGGCGTGGGTCGGCATCAGCAGATCGACTTCGCGCGCCATCGAGCTCGTCGGCACGTTGATGATGCCGGCGGTGGTGACGCCGTTGGCCTTCATGTGGCGCAGAGCCGCCAGCGTGTCGGCGGTTTCGCCCGACTGCGATATGACGACGCCGAGGATGCGACCATCGAGCACCGGCTCGCGGTAGCGGAATTCGGAGGCGAAATCGACTTCGACGGGCAGCCGCGCCAGGCTTTCGATCCAGTATTTGCCGACCATGCCGACGTATGATGCGGTGCCGCAGGCGACGATGACGACGCGTTCGACGCCGCCCAAGTCGAAGTCCATCTGCGGCAGCGCCACCTGCTCCTCGACAGGGCGGAGGTAGGATTGCAGCGTCTGTGCGACGACGACCGGCTGCTCGTGGATCTCCTTGAGCATGAAGTGGCGGTAGTTGCCCTTGTCGATCATCGCGCCCGACACGCCCGAAATGGTGATCGGGCGGGTGACGGGGGTGTTGTCGCGGTCGAAGATTTCGACGCTGCCGCGGCTGACGGCGGCCCAGTCGCCTTCTTCGAGATAGGCGATGCGCTGAGTCAGCGACGCCAACGCCAGCGCGTCCGAGCCGAGGTAATTCTCGCCGTCGCCGTAGCCGATGGTGAGTGGCGCACCCAGACGCGCGCCGATCAGCAGATCGGGTTCGCCTCGGAACATGATGGCGAGGGCGAACGCACCGTGCAGCTTCGGCAGCACGTTCGCCACCGCGGCGCGCGGTGCAACGCCGCGTTCGATCTCGCGCGCCAGCAAGTGGGCGACGACTTCGGTGTCGGTCTGGCTGCGGAATTTGCGGCCGTCGGCGATGAGTTCGTCGCGCAGCGGCTTGAAGTTCTCGATGATGCCGTTGTGAACGATGGTGACGTCGCCGGCCGTATGCGGATGCGCATTGTCCTCGGTGGGCGCGCCGTGCGTCGCCCAGCGCGTGTGCGCGATGCCGGTATGGCCGGGCAGCGGGTCGGTCGCGAGGCGCGCGACGAGGTTGTTCAACTTACCCTCGGCGCGGCGGCGATCGATGACGCCGTCATGGATGGTGGCGATACCGGCGGAGTCGTAGCCGCGGTATTCGAGCCGGCGCAGCCCTTCGATCAGGCGGTCGCTGACATCGCTGGAACCGAGGATGCCGATAATGCCGCACATGAGTCAGGCCTTTTTGCCGGAGGATTTCTTGGCGATTTGTGCCGCACGGAAGCGCGCCGCCCAGCCGGGCTTGGCGGCCTGGTCGCCGCGCGCCTTCGCCAGCGCATCGGCCTCGACATCGCGGGTAATGACGCTGCCGGCACCGACAATTGCGCCTGGGCCGATGGTGACGGGGGCGACCAGTGCACTGTTCGAGCCGATGAACGCGCCGGCACCGATAACCGTGCGGTATTTGAAGAAGCCGTCATAGTTGCAGGTGATGGTGCCCGCGCCGATGTTGGCACCGGCACCGATATCGGCATCGCCGAGGTAGGTCAGGTGGCTGGCCTTGGCGCCGTCGCCAAGTTTCGCCTTCTTGATTTCGACGAAATTGCCGACCTTGGTGTTGGCGCCGAGTTCGGCACCCGGGCGCAGCCGGACGAACGGCCCGACTTCGGCGCCCGCGCCGAGCGTCGCACCGCTGATGTGGCTGAACGCGTGCACCGTCGCGCCTTCGGCGATGCGCACGCCGGGGCCGAAGAACACATTGGGTTCGATCGTCACGTCGCGGCCAATTTCGGTGTCATAGGCGAACCACACCGTTTCGGGCGCGATCAGCGTGACGCCGTTGTCCATCATCTGGCGGCGACGCACCGCCTGCCAAGCGGCCTCGACGCCCGCCAGTTCGGCGCGCGAGTTGATGCCGGCGACTTCCTCGGGGGTGGTT
>CALMPZ010000453.1 GCA_937871645.1 uncultured Polymorphobacter sp. | reverse complement strand
ATTGGCGCGAACTTTGCGTTCCCTCGACAGAGCCCACCCCCGCTCGCTACCGCGAGTCGCCCCTCCCGTTGCCGGGAGGGGAAAGTACCACCCGCTTACACAAACCACGGAATGCCCATGGACCTCACCGGAAAAATCGCGCTCGTCACCGGCGCCAGCCGCGGCATCGGCGCCGCCACTGCCGAAGCGCTCGCCAGGGCCGGCGCGCATGTCGTGTTGACGGCGCGCACCGAAGCCGGGCTGATCGAGGTCGAAGACCGCATCCACGCCGCCGGCGGCAGCGCCACCATCGCACCGATGGACCTGCGCGAGTTCGACGGCATCGACCGGCTGGCCGGCGCGCTCGCCAACCGCTGGGGCAAGCTCGACATTCTGGTGCTCAACGCCGCGACGCTGGGCACGCTGACCCCCGTGCCGCATATCGCGCTCAAGGAATGGGAGCAGGTCGTCGCACTCAACCTGACCGCCAATTTCCGCATGATCCGCGCCTTCGACACGCTGCTGCGCGCCAGCGACGCCGGCCGGCTGGTTGCCGTCACCAGCAGCCTCGCGGTCACCCCGCGTGCCTATTGGGGCAGCTACGCCGCGACCAAGGCGGCGCTCGAAAGCCTGGTTGCGACCTATGCGGCCGAAATCATGAACATCACCAAGGTCCGCGCCGTCAGCTTCGACCCGCGCGCCACCGCCACCACGATGCGCGCCCGCGCCTTCCCCGGCGAGGATGCCACCACGCTCAAGACCCCCGCCGATGTCGCCGCGGTGCTGGTCAAACTGCTGCAGGACGACTTCGAAACCGGTGGCCGCGTCGCCTACTGAGCCTACTTGCCCTTGCGCGCCTTGGTCAGCTTTTTCATGATCATGTCGCGCTTGAGCTTCGACAGATGGTCGACGAACAAGATGCCGTCGAGGTGGTCCATCTCGTGCTGCAAACAGGTCGCCAGCAGCCCGTCGAGCTCCTCCTCATGCGCCGCGCCGTCATAGCCCAGCCACTTGACCCGCACCCGCGCCGGCCGTTCGACATCGCCGTACATCTCGGGAACTGACAGGCAGCCCTCGTTGTAGACGCCGTACTCCTCGGACTCCCAGACAATCTCCGGGTTCACGAAGTAGCGCGGGTCATTGATGTCGTGCGCCTCGGCCTCGACTTCGTTGCCCTCGTCATCGACGGGCGTTATGCGGCGCTGCAGGTCGATGACCAGGATGCGCTCGGGCACCCCGACCTGGATCGCCGCCAGCCCGATGCCGGGCGCGTCGTACATCGTTTCCAGCATGTCATCCATCAGCTGGCGGTGCGCGTCGGTAACGCGCGCCACCGGCGCCGAGATCAGGCGCAGCTTGGGATCGGGAATTTCAAGGATCGGGAGAATAGCCATGGCGCGCTAGCTAGGTAGTCAGGGCCGCCGGGTCAAGGCAGCGCGTCAAGCTTGCGCGCGTCAGTCAACGAGCCGCCGCGCCCGCAGCGCCTGCGCCAAAGTCCCCTCGTCGAGGTAATCGAGTTCGCCGCCGACCGGCATGCCGTGCGCCAACTGCATGACGCGTACGCCCAGCCCGCGCAGCTGCTCGGCGATGTAGTGCATCGTCGTCGCACCCTCGATCGTCGCGTTCATCGCCAGCACGACTTCCTCGATGCCGCCGCCACGCACCCGCGCCACCAGCGCCCCAATGCTCAAATCCTCGGGCGTCACGCCGTCGAGCGCCGACAAGCGCCCGCCGAGCACATGGAACCGCCCCGGAAACAGCCGCGACCGGTCGAGCGCCCACAAATCGGCAACCTCCTCGACAACGCACAATTGCCGCGCGTCACGTCGCGGATCGGTGCACACGCCGCACGGATTGCGCGTATCGACATTGCCGCAAATTTCGCACGTCGACAGATTGGCCGCAACCGACTGCAGCGCCGCAATCAACGGCACCAACGCCGTCTCGCGGCGCTTGAGCAGATGCAACACCGCACGCCGCGCCGACCGTGGCCCCAGCCCCGGCAGCCGTGCCAGCGCCTGTGCCAGCGCATCGATTTCGGGAGACGACATGCCAACAGCTATGCCGCTGCACCGCGCCGATGGCAATGGCAGCGCTTAGCGCTGCAGCCCTTCGCGCGCGTAGAAATCCGCCAGCGCACGCGGCGAGCCAAGCTGCACCTTGGGTTGCGTCAGCGCCGCATAGATGCGCTCATAGCTGGCGCGGCTGCGGCGCTTGCTGACCAGGATGTGGTGGATCATCAACCATTTGACGCTGTCGTGGCCACCATCGAGAGCCCCGGCGCGCCCGGTTTCAAACCACGACCGGCGCAGATAGCGGTACAGGCTGGTGAGCGTCGAAATGTCGATGCGGATGACGCCTGTGGCGCGATCGAGCCGCCGTGGCAGGCAGCGCGAATAGTTGCCGTCGATGACCCAGCGCGGCCCGGCTATTGCGGCATCGTGCAGCGCCATGAACTCGGCTTCGGGGCGCATCTGCCAATCGGTGTTGGGCAAGTGCTGCAGCTGGTCGAGATGAACCGCGGGCAGCCCGGTCCTGAGCGCAACCGCCTGCGCCAGCGTCGATTTCCCGCTGCCCGGTGGCCCCAGGATAGCGATGCGCGGGCCAAGATCTTCAAGCCTCATGCCTGTCAGTTTATGGCGCATGCACGCCACCGCGCAACCGCCTTGGCAGCGTTAGCTGACACGGGACTTTGCGTGCACGCGCCGACGGGGGTATGAGGCCTGCCATGCGTATTGCCTTCATGGGAACCCCGGATTTTGCCGTGCCGACGCTCGATGCGCTGGTCGCGGCCGGGCATGACGTGGTCGCGGTGTATTGCCAGCCGCCGCGGGTGGCAGGGCGTGGGCACAAGCTCAGCCCCTCGCAGGTCCAGCGCCGCGCCGAGGCGTTGGGCATCGAAGTCCGCACGCCGGTCAATTTCAAGGACCCAGCCGATGTCATGGCGTTTGCCGAACTGACGCTCGATGTCGCGGTGGTCGCGGCTTACGGCCCGATCCTGCCGCAGGCGTTGCTCGACGCGCCGCGCTACGGCTGCATCAACGTCCATGGCTCGCTGCTGCCGCGCTGGCGCGGCGCGGCACCGGTACAGCGCGCGATTGCGGCGGGCGATCTGGCGACTGGCGTGACGATCATGCAGATGGAGCGCGGGCTTGATACCGGCCCGATGTGGCGTTCGGCGGTCATCGAAATCGAGCGCAAGACCGCCGGCGAACTCACCGCCGAAATCGCCACGACCGGCGCCCGGCTGCTCGTCGAAACGCTCGAATTGCTCGACACCCAGACCCCCGAGCCGCAGCCCGAAGCCGGTGTCACCTATGCCCACAAGATCGACAAGGCCGAAGCGCGGCTCGACCTGAGCCAGCCAGCGCTGGTCGTCGAGCGGCTGGTGCGCGCCTATAACCCCGCGCCGGGCGCCTTCATCGAACTCGACGGCGAACGCCTCAAGCTGCTCGCTGTCGATGTCGTCGCGGCGCGCGGCACGCCGGGCACGGTGCTCGATGACCGGCTGACGCTGGCGTGCGGCATCGATGCCATTCGCCCGACCCTGGTGCAGCGCGCCGGCAAGCCGGCCATGGCGACGGCGGCGCTGCTCAACGGCTGGGCCATCACGCCGGGCCTGCACGCCGCGTGACACGCTTCCGGTTGACCATCGAATATGACGGCCGGCCGTTCGTCGGCTGGCAGCGCCAGATCAACGGCGCCAGCGTCCAGGGCGCCATCGAGGCAGCCATCCACGCGGTGACCGGCGAACCCGTGCTGGTCTATGGCGCCGGCCGCACCGACGCCGGGGTGCACGCCCGCGCCATGGTCGCGCATGTCGATGTCGAACGCGACATGACCGCGTACCGCCTGATGGCGGCGATCAACGCCAAGCTGCCGCCAGTGCCGGTCGCGATCATCGATTGCAGCGTTGCCGACCCCGAATTCCATGCGCGCTTCGATTGCGTCGCGCGCAGCTATCAATACCGCATCATCAACCGCCGCGCGCCGCTGACCGTCGACCGCGGGCTGGCGTGGCGCGTGCCGCAGCCGCTCGACGCCGCGGCGATGCACGAGGCGGCGCAACTGCTCGTCGGGCGGCATGATTTCACCACCTTCCGTAGCGCGCATTGCCAGTCGGCGAGCCCGGTCAAGACGCTCGACCATATTTCGGTGCGGCGCGACGGTGAAGCTGTCCTGATCGAGACCGGCGCGCGGTCGTTCCTGCACCATCAGGTGCGCTCGATGGTCGGTTGTCTGAAGCTCGTCGGCCATGGCGCCTGGAGCGCGGCGACGCTCGGCGCGGCGCTGGCGGCGCGCAACCGTGCGGCGCTGGGTTTCAACGCCCCGCCCGACGGACTGACCTTCCTGACCGCGCGCTACGACTGAACACGCGCTGCGACCGAGTCAGGAAATATTACAACCGCGTGATACACGAGCTGGCTTCGATGCCGCGATTCCAGTTACTTGAAACAGCGCGAGTTCTGGCACGCTTTTTGCGTCATTGGATAATGGGTTCGGGAAGCATGCGGCGTGGCTGCATGGTTGGGTTCGAGAGTTTGCAGTGGTAGATTTTGGTTTCCACAAGCGCATCGCGCGAAGTGGCGCGTTTGTCTGGTTGGTCGGGTTGCTCGTCGGTACGGGCGTCGGCTTGCTGTTGGTGTATTTGCTGCTGCACGTCGGTAGCTGACGCCGCGCATTTCCAGCCCTCGTCGCGGGGCGAAGTTGACAATCTGTACGAAGTTTCAGGATTTTGCGAAGTTTACAATCTGAACGAAGATTCGACTTTTTCCGAAGTTTACAGTCGCCGCGACTAGTGTCGGCTCGGCCATTCAAAAAACAGCTTGCCATATAACCTATTTGGCGTGTTTTGTCAAAGAAATCTGGCCCGTACGCCCGTCACGGGGCAGCGCGCCTTAGCTAAGTCGGACGCGTGTCGTCGCCAGGCGTTCAGCCGCTGCATCGAGCGTTGCATCGGACTTCGCGAAACACAGCCGCACATGGTTGAACGATGCAGCTTCGGCATAGAAGGCCGAAACCGGAATCGCCGCGACGCCGTCCACAAGCGTCTCGTCGCAAAACCGCATATCGTTCACCGCCAGCCCCGAACCGGCGAGATCGATCGACATGAAATAGGTGCCGGTGCTGGGCGCGACGACATAGCCCGCAGCTTCCAGTGCACCACGCAAACGGTCACGCGACTGTTGCAGGTCGACGCGCATCGCGGTGAAGCTGGCGGCGGGCTTGCCCAGCCCATAGGTCACCGCATGCTGCAGATTGGGCGCGGTGGTGAAGGTCAGAAACTGGTGCGCGCGGACAATCGCCTGCGACAGTGCCGGACAGGCGCAGACCCAACCGACCTTCCAGCCGGTCAGCGCGAAAATCTTGCCCGCCGAGCCGATCTTGACGCAGCGTTCGCGCATGCCGGGCAGTGCCAGTAGCGGCAGATGGGCGGTGCCGTCGAACACCACATGCTCCCAGACCTCGTCGCACAAGGCGACACAATCGAAGCGCCGGCAATAGTCGGCGATAACGCCCAGCGACTGCGCGTTCAACATAGACCCCGTCGGATTATGTGGGGTATTCAACAGGATAAGTGCGGTTTTTGCGCTGAAAACTTCGGCCAGCATGGCGTCGCTGACCTGCCAGTCGGGCGCTTGCAGGTTGACCAGCCGCGGAATACCGCCGGCCTGGCGCACCATCGGCAGATAGCTGTCGTACATCGGCTGCAGCAGCACGACCTCGTCACCGGGCCGCACCAGCGCGAGGATCGACGCCGCCAGCGCCTCGGTCGCACCCGATGTCACGATGACTTCCTCAGGGGAAAGGTCGAGCCCCTGATGCGCGGCGTAGTGCGCCGCGACTGCCGCACGCAGCCCCGGCACCCCCGACATCGGCGGATACTGGTTTGACTCGTTGAACAATGCGTCGGACGCTGCCTGCAGCACGTCGCGCGGGCCTTGCGCATCGGGGAAGCCCTGCCCCAGGTTGATCGCGCCGGTCGCCTGGGCGCGCGCCGATGTCGCCTCGAATATCGTCGTCGGCATGTTGGCGTAGAACGGGTTCATTATTTCCAGCCGAGCGCCTGTGCCATGACGTGGAAAATGACGTTCTGTTCGATGACGCCGCCGACCAGATTCGACGACGGGCCGGTGGCGAACAGCGCGACATCCTCGCCGCCATGGCTTTCACTGCCGGTGCCGTGGAGCTTGTTGGTGATGAAATTCTTGTCGGTCGGCGCCAGGCGCGGCGACAGCTTCTGGCCTTCGATGGTGCCGCTCCACGGGCCGTTCTGATAGCCCAATGTCGCCATCGGCACGCCGCGATCGTCGATGGCATTGCCGTCTTCGTCGAGCCCGTCACCACCCTCGCCGCCCAGCG
Source organism: uncultured Polymorphobacter sp. (assembly GCA_937871645.1). Classification (GTDB taxonomy): domain Bacteria; phylum Pseudomonadota; class Alphaproteobacteria; order Sphingomonadales; family Sphingomonadaceae; genus Polymorphobacter_A. Next base: position 1,775 of record CALMPZ010000453.1, on the reverse strand, counting down.
CGGGCTGGATATAGCCGAGGATGTCGTTGCCGCGTTTGGGATAGCCGGCAATCGTCAGCGTGTGGCTATGGTCGGCGGTGACCAGCACCAGCGTTTCGTCGAGGTTGATGTGGCTCAGCGCCGCGGCAATCGCCTGCGAGAACTGCTGCGTTTCGCTGAGCGCGCGATACGGATTGCTGGCGTGATGGCCGTGGTCGATGCGCCCGCCCTCGACCATCAGATAATACCCCTTGGGCGAGCTGGCGGCGAGCCGGGCGATGGCGAAAGCGGTCATTTCGGTCAGGCTCGGCTGCTTCGCCGGGTCGCGGTCGGTTTCGTACGACATGTGATCGGGGCTGAACAGGCCGAGCACCGGTCCCGCCGCGCCCGGCTTGAGTGCCCGCAACGCCGCCGCATCGCCCAGATAATGTCCGGATGGGTAACGTCTAGTCCATTCTGCGACGAGGTCCTTGCCGTCATCGCGCGACCCACCGGCGTCCTTGGGCTGGAACTTGGCGCGGCCGCCGCCCATCGCGAGGTCGATGCCGGTGCCAAAGCGAAAGTTGACGAGCTGGCTGGCGATATCGGGGCAGCCCGCAGCGCGTTCCGCGACCGGATAACTTTTGTCAGCACCCTCCCAGTTGCGGTTGGGGACGTGCGCGTAAACGGCGGCCGGCGTCGCGTGCGTCAGCCGCGTATTGGTCACCACGCCGACCGCCATACCCTGACCCTTGGCGATTTCGGCGAGCGTACGCGGCCAGGCGTCGGGCGTCGCGCAGGCGCTCGCAGTCTGGTCCTGGCGGAAGTTGATATAGCCGATGCGCGTCTTGATGCCGGTGTTCATGGCGGACGCCGTGCCAGCTGAATCAGAGACTTGCGCGTCGGTGTTATAAGTTTTTACCAACGCGCTGAACGGCATTTTCTCGAACGACAGGCTGTTTTCCTCGCCGAGCGCGTTGGTGCCGGCCTTGCGCGCGCGTTCCTGCGCATCGAAAATGCGTGCCGCGGTAATCGTCGAAATGCCCATGCCATCGCCGATGAACAGGATGACGTTCTTCGCATGCGCCGGCCGGTTGACGACCTGCAGCCGCGCCGCGATCGTGTCGCGTCCGGCCTGCCAGTAAGGATCCTGCGTCGCCGAGGTGGACAGCACCGGCGCCGCCCCCGCCGCCCCCGTCAGCAGCAGTGCAACCAATATCGAACGTCCGAACATCATCCATCCCCCAACAGGCCGATTTCGCGCAGCCGTTGCTGCAGAAAAGCGTCGGCGCTGATCGCTTCGGGATAGCGGTCGGGCCGCGCCTTGTCGATGCACCCGGGCAGCGTGCGAATGACAAAACCCGGCGCAAAATGCAGGAAGAACGGCAGTGAATAGCGCGCACGCCCTGCCCGCTCCGGCGCCGGATTGATGACGCGGTGCGTCGTCGACGGCAGCCGGTGATTAGTCAGCCGCTGCAGCATGTCGCCGATATTGCAGACCAGCGCCCCGTCAGGCACCGCAATGTCGCGCCACTGCCCTGCCCGGTCGCGCAGCTGCAACCCCGCCTCCTCGGCACCAAACAGCAGGGTGATGAGGTTGATATCCTCGTGCGCCGCAGCGCGTTCACCCGCCACACCGGGCGCCAGCGGCGGATAATGCAGCAGCCGTAGCACGCTGTTGCCGTCGCGCACCGGCTCAACGAAATAGTCCGCTGCCAGCCCCAGATGCAGCGCAATCGCCCGCAGCACCCGCGCGCCGGCACCGTCGAGCGCCGCAAACAGTGCCCGCACCGCCGGTTCGAAATCGCCGACCTCGA
>CALMPZ010000452.1 GCA_937871645.1 uncultured Polymorphobacter sp. | reverse complement strand
GCCGACGTCGCCGGTGCGGATGAATTCGACGCCCTCGGCGTTGCGCCAGATCGCGGCTTCGGTGGCGTCGGGGCGGTTCCAGTAGCCGTTCATGACGCTGCCCGAGCGGCCGACGATCTCGCCGATTTCGCCGGTCGCGACTTCGTTGCCGTCTTCGTCGATCAGGTGGACATCGACGCCGGGCAACGGGCGCCCGACGGTCGCGAGCTTGTCGGGGTGTTCGTGCGCGATCAGCACGCAGCCGCCGCCGCCTTCGGTCATGCCATAGTATTCGATCAGCCCGCCGGGCCAGCGCGCGAGGATGTCGGCCTTGAGCGCGGCAGAGAACGGCGCGCTGGTGCAGAACTTCATGACGAAGCTCGACAGGTCGAACTTGCCGAAATCGGCGTATTCCATGATGCGGCGGTATTGCACCGGCACCAGCATCGTGTGGGTGACCTTGTGGCGCTGGGCGAGGTCGAGATATTTGGCGACTTCGAACTTTTCCATCAGCACCGCGCAGCCGCCGAGCGCCATTGTCGGGAAGAAGCTGACGAGCGTGGTGTTCGAATAGAGTGGCGTTGATAGCAAGGTCACCGCATTCGGCCCGTAGCCCGAGCCGCCGCCGCGGTTGACATGGCCCCAGCGCATCTTGTGCGACTGGACGATGCCCTTGGGCGTGCCGGTGGTGCCCGACGAATAGATCAGGTTGAACGCCATTTCGGGGGTGATGGTGACGGGTTGCGGCGTCGCGCCGGCGGCCGGCAGCCAGTCGGCGAACGGCGTGCCGCTTTCCGAACCGTCGAAGGTGATACGCTGGGTCGGAATCTTGACGCCGGCGGCGTCGATTTCGGTGGCGACGCTGCGGTCGAGGAAGAACAGCTTGGCGCCGCAGTCGGCGATCATCGCCGCCAGGCTGTCGGGGGTCGAGGACGGCGCCAGCGGGGCGACCGCGATACCGGCGCGCAGGCCCGCCAGGAATGTCGCGGCATAGTTCAATGACGACAGCGCGCAGATGGCGATGCGGTCACCGGGGGCGACGCCGCCCTGCTGCAGGCCCGCTGCGATGCGGTCGGCCAGCGCGTCGAGCTCGCCCCAGCTGAGTTTCGCGTCACCGTGGATGAGCGCCGGTGCGTCCGGGCGCTCGCGGCCGTGGATGCGGACGAGGTCGGGCACGGTGCCGAAGTCCTGATCGAGGTAAGCGGTGGCAAGCGACATGCGGAGGCTCCGGAAAAGGTCAGCGGTTTGAGCTCGAATTCTATAGGCCGTAGCGCAGCGCGAGCAACGCAGATAGCGTCGTGATCATCAAAACGATCAGCGGAAGGCCGGTGCGGGCATAATCTATGAACTGGTAGTCGCCCTCCGACATGATCATCATGTTGGTCTGATAGGCGACGGGCGTCGCATAGCACAGGTTGCAGCCGAACAGCACCGCGAGCACCAGCGGCTCGACCGGCATGCCGAGTTGCTGTGCGAGGCTGAAGGCGATCGGCGTGCCGACGGCGGCCGCAGTGGCGTTTGACGCAAAATTGGTCAGCAGCGTCACAAATACCATGATAGCCGCCAGTACGCCGGCGGCGGGCAGATACTGCAATCCGACGGCGAGCAGTTCGCCGAGCCATTGGGCAGCACCGGTGACCAGGACGAGCTTGCCAAGTGCGAGGCTGGCGGCAACGAGGACAATGACGTTTGCCGAAAGCGCGCGGCCGACGCGTTCAAACTTGACGCAGCCGGTGACGAACATCAGCACTGCGCCGCCCAGTGCTGATATCGCGATCGGCAAGACGCCGAAACTGGCGAGGCCAACTGCGACCGCCATGATCGCGAACGCCAGCCGGGCTTTTGCCGAGCGTGGCAATTCACGCACGCCTTCAAGGATGAGCAAGCCATCATTGGCGGCAAACTGCTGCAAATTGGACTGCGTGCCCATGACCAGCAGCACATCGCCCTCGCTCATCGGCGCCGCTGTGCCGGGGATGCGCTGGGAACCGTAGGTCCTGCGCGCCTGATCGATGCCGATAATCGCGACGCCTTGCAGGCCGGCAGTCTGCAACGTCAGCCCGCTGAGCCGCGAGTCGGGTGCGATGGTCACTTCGGCAATCGATATGTCTTCGCGTGCGCTGGCGGCTTCGGCGTGCAGACGTGCGACCAGCCAGTGCGGCGCGGCGGTGGCGCCAAGCCGGCGCGCCGCTTCGATGATGGAATCCTGGGCGCCCGATATTTCGAGCCGCATCCCGGCGGTAATAAGGTCAGGCTCGCCAGGCTTGAACTCGATGTCTTTGGGGAGATGGGCGCGTAGCTTGGCGAGCGATTTGCCGACCGAGGGCGACGCTTGCTCGAAGCGTAATGTCGCCCAATAGCGTCGCGGCGGATGGCCAGCTTCGGGCGAGTTGTCGGGCAGCAGCCGAGGCATCACCAGCCAGATATACGGCAGCGCAATGGCGCCCGCGGCAAGTACGATGCCCGTAAAGTGGAACAAGCCCATCGGTTTGAGCCCGAGGTCGGTCGCGATCGACACGACAAGCAGGTTGGTCGAGGTGCCGATGGTGGTCGCCATGCCGCCGATGAGAATGGCCGAATTGGCGGGGATCAGCGATTTCGAGGCGGCCAGACCGCCGTCATGGGCCAGTTTGACGAGGATTGGCAGCAACAGCACGAGCACCGGTGTGTCGTTGACGAGCATGCTCATCCCGAACGCCATCACCAGTGTCACGAGCAGCCCGAGCGATTTGTTGTAACGCGATACGGTGGTGAGCATGCGTGCTGCCGGATTGAGCGCGCCGGTAACGACAAGCCCGCGGCCGAGGATCATCAGCGCGCAAATCGTGATCAGCGCATGATGGCCGAAACCTTCGAATGCCATGATCAGGCCGTCCTTGGGCGACGAACCCGGCATCGGGAAAAAGTAGAGCCCCAGCGCGATCACGCCGACGGTCAGCAGCGAGATGATTTCGACGCGCACCCGGCCCGTCGCGAACGCATAGAACATCATCAAGGCAAGCAGAATTGCTGCCGCAGCGTGGGGATTGGGCGGCGCCGGCATGGCTATGCCCCTGAACGGACTTGTCGACGCTCGCAAGCCGAAGCCGGCATCACTGGCTCAGCTCGCGGCCTCGATCTTGTCCTGCGTCTTGGTATCGAAGTCGTTGGCGTCATGGCGTTCGCGCAACTGGTGCGACAAGTCACCGAAAACCCGGTTGACCATGCGGCCGCGCTGCACCGCAGGGCGTTCGTTGATCGCATCGGTCCAGCGGATGACATGCGTATATTCATGCACCGACAGGAACTCGGCGGCGTCATAGACCAGTCCCTTGACCAGCGCGCCGTACCACGGCCAGATCGCCATGTCGGCGATGCTGTATTCGTCGCCGGCCATGTAGGTGTTTTCGGCCAAGTGGCGGTCGAGCACGTCGAGCTGGCGCTTCACCTCCATCGCGAAGCGGTCGATGCAGTACTCGATCTTCACGGGCGCGTAGGCGTAGAAGTGGCCGAAGCCGCCGCCGAG
>CALMPZ010000451.1 GCA_937871645.1 uncultured Polymorphobacter sp. | reverse complement strand
AGACGCAGGCCGCAGTATTGCGCCGAAGCGGCCAGCCCATGCAGATCGAGGAGGTCGCCGTCGCCGAACCCGGCCCGCGCGAGGTGCTGGTGCGCGTCAAGGCGGTCGGGCTGTGCCATTCGGACCTGCACGTCATCGATGGCCATCTGCCTGCCGCACTGCCGATCGTGCTCGGCCATGAAGCCGCCGGCATCGTCGAACGCGTCGGCAGCGCCGTCACCAACGTCAAACCCGGCGACCATGTCATCGCCAATCTGGTGTTCCATTGCGGCCACTGCCAGCACTGCCTGAGCGGCCACCCCAACCGCTGCATGCCGCCTGAAGCCAAGCGTGGCGCCGGCGAAGCGCCACGGCTGACGGCGAACGGCCAGCCGCTCGAACAATTCTGCGGCACCGGCTCGTTCGCCGAATACATGCTGGTGCACGACAGCGGCTGCGTCGCAATCCGCCACGACATGCCGTTCGATTGCGCCTGCCTGATCAGCTGCGGCGTCACCACCGGCTTTGGCGCCGCGACGCGCACCGCCAATGTCCATCCCGGCGAAACCGTCGTCGTCATCGGCTGCGGCGGCGTCGGGCTGGCGGCGGTCAACGGCGCGGCAGTGGCGGGCGCACGCCGTGTCATCGCCGTCGACCGGATCCCGATGAAACTTGAAATGGCGAAGAAGTTCGGCGCCACCGACATCATCGATGCTTCCTCTTGCGATCCGGTCGAGGCGGTAATGGCACTGACCGAAAACTGGGGTGTCGATCACGCCATCGAAGCCATCGGCCTGCCGCAAACCGCGCAGCAAGCCTATCGCATGCTGGCGCGCGGCGGCACCGCGACCATCGCCGGTGTCATTTCGCCCGGCGTCAACATCGAAGTCCCCGGCATCACGCTGACCATCGGTGAACGCGCCATCCAGGGCTCGTACATGGGCAGCGTGCGGCCGCCGATCGACATCCCGCGCTACGTCGAGCTGTATATGCAGGGCAAGTTGAAGGTCGAAGAGCTGATCTCGCAGCGCATCCCGCTGTCGCGCATCAACGAGGCGTTCGAGGAACTGGCGCGCGGATCGGTAGCGCGGTCGGTGATTGTGTTCGACGACTAAGAGCCTCCGGCGGGCAGGCCTGAGGCCTGCACCCATATGTAAAGAGTCGTCGTCATCCCGGCGAAGGCCGGGACCCAGCTTTCTTTTCGCAAGCCGCAAGAAGAAGCTGGGTCCCGGCCTTCGCCGGGATGACGAAATGAAAATAGTCGGGTGCAGGGGTCACCCCTGCCCGCCGGAGGCTCTTAAGCCGTCGCGCTACTTCTTGCGGAACGCGTCCATCGTCACGACGTTCGAACCGGGTTCGCCCTGCACGATCGGCGGTGCCGGTTCGGGTTCGGGGGCGACTTCGCCTTCCTTCATCGGGAACTGCAGCGTGAAATCGACGGCCGGGTCGACGAAGCCGGTCACTGCATCGAACGGAATCGACAGCTTCGCCGGCACCTGGTTGAAACTCAGCCCGATTTCGAAATGCTTGTCGTCGATCTTCAGGTCCCAATAGCGGTGCTGGATGACGATGGTCATTTCTTCGGGATAGCGCTCGAGCAAATGCTTGGGCATCTCGACGCCCGGGTAGCGGGTGCGGAAGGCGATGTAGAAATGGTGGTTGCCGGGCAGTCCGCCCTCGGCATCGATACGTTCGAGCACGCGCTGGACGACCGAACGCAGCGCGTCCTGCACGATCTCGTCGTACGGTATCAGGCTGTCGACGGGCGTATCGGTCACGTTGTGCGACTCCGGTGTTCCAAGCGCCCTAGGTGACGTGATGCGCCGCCGCGGTCAAGCGGCGCGTTATCACGCCCGACGCAAGGCATCGGTCCGCACCCCCGGCCCAGCCGCCCTTTGCGACAAATTCGTGGGTGCCCTGGCCGGGTACACGGCCGTTATCGCTCTTTGCCGCCACGCGGCGAAGCAAAAACCTGCCGGGGGTGTGGGCCGGTGCCGCCTACAAGCGAAGCGCTAACAAAAAACGTGGGGAGCTTCTGTTGCCCGGTGCTCCCCGTACCGCTGGTTTCCACTTCTGTTGCCCGGCGTGGTCCCTGCCGCGCTTTCGGCCAATGCAACTTAGTCCGTGAGGACCGGGTTACGCTGCGATTGCGAATGCCTCGTTGTCGTTGGCATTTATGGTGTTTTGAACAGTTTAACGGCGTTTTCAGGCCGGGCAAAAGCTCTCGTCTTTCAACACACGTCGATCCTAGTTCGACCCCAAACCTTCCGGACAACCAGAAATAATGGTGGAGTCGCCGGGTACCGCCCCCGGGTCCGCTGTGCCTATTTCACGACGCCGTTTATTGCCGTAGCAATCCCGAAGGACTGCACGGTCAATATAGGCGCACAGGGCGCGATTTGAAAGGGATGCTTTGGAACGGCCGCGACGGCGGCGGCAAATCAGCTGCCGCTGGCAGCAATCGGCGCGCGCGTGGCGACGACCGGCACGGGCGCGACGCGCGGCGCACCGGCACGGCGCGGCAGCAATACCGGCAGCGCGGCG